>CAYYPJ010000018.1:830-5455 GCA_964473495.1 uncultured Spirochaetales bacterium | reverse complement strand
TCATCAGATACTTTGAGATCTGTCGATTAATTCGTTCGATCACGATGGCCCATCGTATCCATCGGCGATTCGGCAGCGCAATCTTCATCTTGGGGATGAGTGATTGTCTCTCCATAAGGAGAAAGAGAACGAAGATTAATACAAGAAATGCATTTGATAAGATAGAGACTGTAGATCCAGACATACTGGAAAAGACCTTTACCAGAACATTCTTCCAGTCAGCGGAAAGAGAATCAATAAAGCTGAAACTTGAATCAGTATCTACCAGCTTAGAGATCCCCTCATCAAGATTAGTAATCAACATCGATATCCTCTCTGAATATAGAGGGATCGAGGTGATAAGTTTGTTCACTGATAAAGACAAGAATACTATCGCAAGAACGATCAGAACAATAAGAACCATCATCGCCAAGACAATGGCCAGCCATCGCGGGAAACCGCTCTTTTCCATCCTATTGACAAAAGGATTGAGTAAAAAGAAACAAAATAGAGAAATTGTCAAGGGTAGCGTAACAGAAGATCCATATTTCAGCACGATAATAACTAGTACTATACCAATAAAATATAGTATCGATCTCATGGTTTTATCAGTAACTTTCATTATACAACTATAATCTATCTTGGAAAATTAGACAATATCTGATACCTATACTGATATGGAAAGCACAGTAAACAATCTTGATAGGATACAGATAGTATTGGTAGAGACGCAAGATGCTGCGAATGTCGGGGCAGTGTGCCGAGCCATGAAGACTATGGGTATCACTAAATTGGCAATAGTGAGCGATTCTGACTATGATATAGTTCGTATAAAGACCCTCTCTCTCCATGCATATGATGTCTATGAACACCACGTGCGTTATGCATCTCTCGGGGAAGCCCTGCAGGAAAGTGTACTCTCAGCAGGTGTTACCCGGCGCCAGGGTAAATATAGAAAGTATTTCTCTCATCTGCCAGAGCAGCTTGCCGATATGATAAGCCATATCCCCACGGGTGAACTTGTCTCTATCGTTTTCGGAAGAGAATCCAACGGATTGACCGATAAAGAGCTCTCCTGCTGCGATACGGCTGTCAACATTCCTTCATCACCGGACTTCCCCAGTTTAAATCTCTCTCAAGCAGTCCAAGTCATCACCTATACCATCTTTCGGACACTACACCCGGTAAAGGGGTTTCAACCGATCAATCGGATCAGACTTGATGAAGTAACAACCCATATAACCGAATCCTTTGAAAAAATAGATTTCTATAAGCAGGATGAGAAAGAAGAGGTAAGACACTTCTTTCGAGATATCTTTGCCCGTTCTACATTGAGCGAGATTGAAGCTATCCGTATTGAAAAGATATTCAATAAGATGACAGCACTCAAAATACATCGTCCATCTAACTAATTCATACTTCCTTTTCCCCAGCCTTTTTTGTATATTGAGATCATGAGTAAACTTTGTAATGATATCACAGAGACAATCGGGAATACCCCAATCATTCGGCTCCACCATAAAGTCCCTGATCAAGTATTCGTTTTGGTGAAACAAGAATCGCTGAACCCCGGAGGCAGTATCAAAGATCGTATAGCTCTGTCAATCATAGAAGCTGCAGAACAGCAGAAACAGTTGCCCCCTCATGGGACCATCATTGAGGCAACAAGCGGGAATACCGGTATAGGACTTGCATTAATCGGAGCTGCTAAAGGGTATAGAGTAATCATCGTCATGCCTGATTCACTCAGTATTGAACGAAGAAAGATGCTTACCCACTTAGGTGCTGAACTTCATCTTACCCCTGCAGCAGAAGGTATGAAAGGAGCCATTGCAAGGAGTAGAGAACTCCGGGCAAAGATTCCCGGATCGTTCATAGCTAATCAATTCACCAATAAAGCCAACCCGTTAGCTCATATTGAGCATACAGGTCCAGAGATCATAAGGACATTGGCGGATGCAGAGTTGCAATTAGACTATTTTGTCGCTGGAGTAGGTACCGGTGGTACGATAACAGGCTGTGGTGCTGTTCTTAAGAGACACTATCCAAATCTGTCTCTTGTCGCAGTAGAGCCGGAAAGAAGTCAGGTACTCGCCGGAGGGACCCCGGCCTCTCATGGGATCCAGGGTATAGGAGCAGGATTCATTCCTGAGATCATGAACGTGAGCATACTCGATGAAGTGATCCCTGTCAGTACAGAACAGGCTATAGAGGAAGCAAAGGATCTTGCCTCATCTGAAGGGATAATATGCGGTATCAGTTCTGGTGCTTCAGTATCGGCAGCACTAAAGATTGCCCACAGGCCCTCCAGCCGAGGGAAAGTAATCCTTGCGATCCTACCGGATACTGGCGAGCGATATCTATCCACAGCCCTATTCAATCATTAGATCATATCGATACTTGGGAGAAATACGATGAAGAATATAGAAACGATGAAGAGGACGTATACCTGTCTTGATAAACTCATCGAAGGATATGAACACCTATCAGGGGCAAACTTCATCAATGAACGCCGTCTGCCTGATGAACGTGCAATCAAAAAGATCCTGTTATTGCTTTTAGAGGTACTCTTCCCGGGTTATTCCGGCACTCGTGAGATAACGAGTGACAATGTGCTTTTTGTCATAGGAGATCTGCTGACTACTATCAGATGTGATTTAAGAGTACAAGTTACTATGGCATACAAACATGAATGTCAAAAGAAAGTATGCAACAGTACATTATGCGATGAGAAAGCAGAAAAAGCAGTCGAAGAATTGTTAGCGGCACTGCCAAACATAAGAAGGATCCTGAAGATAGATATTGCCGCAGCCTATGCAGGAGATCCGGCAGCTCGTTCAGAAGAGGAAGTCGTCTTCTGTTATCCGGGAATAAAAGCCCTGGCAATCCATAGGATGTCACACGTACTCTTTCAGCATGATGTTCCTTTGATACCACGTATGATGAATGAGATCGCACACAGAGAGACTGGTATAGACATACATCCCGGCGCACAAATTGGAGAAGGCCTCTTTATCGACCATGGGACCGGTGTCGTTATCGGGGAGACAACAATCATCGGTGCAGGAGTCAAAATATATCAGGGAGTCACATTGGGAGCATTGAGTTTTCCAAAAGATGAGAGAGGGAATCTGATACGAGGACATAAGCGTCATCCTACCATCATGGACAATGTGACCATCTATGCCCATGCGACCATCCTTGGAGATATTACCATCAAAGAGGGAACAACCATTGGCGGGAATGTCTGGTTAAAACAGGATGTGGCTGCAAACACCCTAGTGACCATGATGGATCAACCGGTAAACTTCAAACACTTGAAGAAAACCCCATAGGGGTTCTCTTATGATATGATGGTATCAATAATACCTCCACCCAGAAGATACTCACCATCATAGTAGACAGCAGACTGTCCCGGGGTAATTGATGTAGGATTGGTCACTACTGTGTGAAGAAGATCTCTATCTTCTCTTATCAGACATGACTGTTCAGGAGAGTTATACCGTATCTTCACGGATAGGATCCCTTGGTCGGAGAGCTCCTGTACATATTCAGGCGGAACAAACCAGTTGGTATCCCGTATTGTGAATTCATTGTTGAGCAAGTCATCTTTACGTCCGACAACCACCGTATTCTCCTCTGCGTCCAAATATTTCACATACCATGGGCCGTCACTCAAGCCAAGCCCTTGACGCTGACCAATGGTATAGTGCATATATCCTCGATGCCGACCAAGTATGTGACCTTCTTCATCAACGATATCACCGGCATGTGTTACCTGTTCCTCGCCAAACACTTCTATGAGTTTGTCTATATATTTCCCTGGAATAAAACAGATGTCCTGGCTTTCCCGCACACCGGAAATGGGGAATCCCTCACGTTTTGCAATCGCTATTATCTCCCTTTTTGTATATTCCCCAAGCGGAAATCGAATAGAGGGAAGATGTTCTTTTGTTATTCTATAGAGCATATAGGACTGGTCCTTCTCCAGATCCTTTCCCTTTTGAATCACCAAAGATCCTTGGTATGGTGCTATTCGTGCATAGTGGCCAGTGGCAAAGAGAAAAGCCTTTTGAGCATCAAGAGTACCATCATGGAGGAGCTGGTCCATACAGCGCTGATAGAAGAGATTGAATCGTATTCGTTCATTGCAGCGAACACAGGGATTCGGAGTCCTGCCGCGGGCATATTCATCCGTGAAATCATCGATAACAGCTTGACTGAACTCCGAGATTAAATCAAACCGGTAATAGGGAACATCTAATCTCTCAGCAATCAATCGTGCACGTCCCAGTGTCTCCTCATTACAGGTCAGCGAGTCAGTACATATATCATGACTGGCCCCAACGATATGGCTGTACTTCTGCTGCAGCAGATAGAGGGCAACACTGGAATCGACCCCCCCACTTAGACCAACAGCTATGACTGCATCATCTACTCTTTTCATACCCGTATAGTAGAATACTTTATGCTCTTTCTGCAATGTCATACTCCTGTATTCATATACTATTCCCAGAGAAGCAACTTATACTGATGCTTAATTGACATAAGATCATTTTGGATTACAATATTCTCTATGAATAGTTCATTTTTCACTACTCCGCCGATGATAATGGCTCATCGTGGAGATTCAGCAAGATTCCTAG
>CAYYPJ010000018.1:0-820 GCA_964473495.1 uncultured Spirochaetales bacterium | reverse complement strand
ACACATTACCGGCCTTTCTCAGTGCAAAAGAGCTGGGAGTCGATGTCCTGGAGACTGATGTACATCTGACTGCAGACGGCAAGGTTGTCATCTGGCATGATGATAACCTTGATCGCGGGACGAACGGTTCGGGTATTATTGAAGATCACACGCTTGCAGAACTTCTTACCTATGATGCAGGATATAATTTCTCACATGATAACGGAAAGACCTACCCGTTTCGCAACAGAGGCATTACGATGCTGCCTTTTGAACGAGCTTTGAAAGAACTGCCCGATATACGGTTCAATGTTGATCTAAAGACTGACCATACAGATCTCGCCGAAGCTTTTGGTACTGTAGTCAGATTGCAGCATGCAGAAAACCGCATACTTTGTGCAAGCTTTCATGCTAAGAATCTCCAATATATCAGGAAGACCTATCCTGAACTCTCAACAAGCATGTCAAGAAAAGATGTCATATCACTTATGATACGACACAAATTTCATCTGCCCATCAAGGCTTCGATGATCCCGGGAGATGCGTTTCAAATCCCCGAATATAATAAGAATATCAAGTTGATCACTCCCCGATTTATTAAGCAGTTTCATAAGCTGGGGGTCTATATCCATGTCTGGACCATCAACCATGCTGAAGATATGCATCGTCTGCTTGATATGGGAGTGGATGGCATCTTTACTGATGACCCGAGACTCTTGATTCAAGTAGTTGCTGAACGGAAGAGAGAAAACGTGTAGCACACCCGTTTACGAAGTGTTTCGAAACCGCTGTCATAAGAAAATTCAGGATAAGCCCATGTTCTGATACTATTGCTGTAGTG
>CAYYPJ010000017.1:15600-21261 GCA_964473495.1 uncultured Spirochaetales bacterium | reverse complement strand
ATCTTGCGATCAGCCCGAAATTCCTTCTCCTTGACGAACCTTTCGCCGGTATCGATCCAATTGCTGTCAATGAGATCAAAACAATCATCACAAGACTTGCACAACGGGGAATCGGAGTACTGATCACCGATCACAACGTGCGAGACACTCTTGATATCACCCATTGCGCATACATAATCAACCATGGAGAGATCATTGTCTCGGGAAACAAAGAAGAACTCCTCAAAGATGACACAGCAAGGACTATCTATCTAGGGAAAGACTTTCAGTTCTGATTATGATATGGTTAAGAGGTACTGACATCGGTCAGGATCACTAGCATGGGAGCAGTATAATGCAGTCACAGCGAATCATACTGACACAAAGACAACAACTGAGACTCAGTCCTCAGATGTATCAGTCACTTGAATTACTGGCATTGCCTATCCAGGATCTCCAGGCCCGTATCCAAGATGAGATAGAGAAGAATCCTGCACTGGATCTTAGCACGACGAAAGAACTTTCCTATGAATCCTATTCCTACGCTTCAAATCCTAAGAATTACGATTACTTTGAAAATAGTTCTGACCCGGGGTATGTCAGAAAGGCTACCCATATCGATGATAATGCAAAACATCAATTCATCGAAGGAGCTCTCTACCGTTCAGAATCTCTTCAGGAACATCTTCTCAGCCAGTTACGACTGCAGCTGCTCTCTGAACAGGAGTTTGAACTCGGGCACCTCCTGATATCAAACCTTGATCACAATGGATTCCATCAGGAAGACCCCTTTACGGTGGTCCCTGATAAGACTCTTCCAGAGGAAGTCAAAAAGCTGCTTCACATCATTCAGACATTTGATCCGGCAGGTGTAGGAGTCAGTGATTTCCGGGAATCCCTTATTTTGCAGTGTATCCTTGATGATGCACCTCCATTGAGTATACCTATCATCGAATCCCACCTGGAACAGATAAAACGGGGGAAGATTGAACTTATCGCAAAAGAACTCGATGCCACCGTTACCGAAGTCGATAAAACTATCACCTATATTCAGACTCTCAATCCTTATCCCGGCAGCGTCTTTACAAATCAAGAAATTCAATATGTGATTCCGGATCTTACCATCCGTCAAGTCAAAGGTAACCTGGAGATGATCCTCAATAATGATCAGATACCTACGCTGAGTATTGATCCGTCATTCAGAGAGATGCTCACTGAAGATCATCTCCAGAATGACAAAGAGACAAAGAAGTATATACAGAAGTCTCTCAAGGATGCCCAGTGGTTGATCAACAGTATTGATATGCGCAATTCCACGTTGCAGAAAGTCGGAGCCACATTGATCACACACCAATATGATTTCTTCATTAACGGCCCGAAATACCTCAGGCCGCTGACACTCAAAGAAGTTGCACAAGAAGTCTCAGTCCATGAGACAACGATTTCCAGAATATCACATGCAAAGTATATCCAGACTGATTGGGGAATATTTCCGATAAAATACTTTTTTACCAATGCAGTGTCTGGAACGAGTGATGATGGTAAAGAGATCTCAAAGGTAGGGGTCAAAGAGGTCGTACGTGAAATCATAGAAAACTATAAAGGAGAGAAAAGGCTCTCAGATCAGAAGATCTCAAATATGCTCAAAGAACGTGGAATCTCTATAGCAAGAAGGACTGTCACGAAGTACCGTAAAGAATTGAATATCGACTCCTCTTTTTACCGCAGCTGACTCATATACAGTTACTCGTGATTTTGTTTGACTTATGTATCTCTGAAGTACTATTCTTAGTGTATACCCATTCTTCAGGAGGTGGCTATGAATCTAGATATTCGAGGAATTCACTACAACATAAGTGACACGACTCAAGAGTTTATTGAGAAGAAACTTGAACGTATCAATTTTGCCAAAGATTATATTATCGACTTATCGATAATGATAATCAAAGAACCCCATGGTTATACAGTGGAAGGAAAAGCACATTTCCAATGGAGCAAAACAAAGATCGTTAGTGAGACAGGACATGAACTGTATGAAGTCATCGAACTCTTTGTTGATAAACTAGAAGGAGTCATTCGTAAAGAAAAGGGAAAAGTTAAAGAACATTGACAGCTTTGCAGAAAAAAGATCGACTAAAAAAATGGTCGATCTTTTTTATGCTTCCCCACTATCGATAAAAAACACTTAACATTCATTTACACATTTCAGTCTAATATGCTATACTTTAGCCATGAACAATCTTACCGTTTTAGACCTCCTGGACTTGGATCTGAAGGAAAAAGGAGTATTAGGGCTTAAATGTATCGGAGGAAGACCGGGGCTCTCACGGGTGATTACCACCTCAAAAGTGAACAGACCAGGCTTAACACTCAGTGGATTCTTTGATGAGTTCTCTCATAGCAGTATACAACTCTTCGGGAAAGGGGAGCAGGCATACTTACGACAACTTGAGAAGAATAACAACTATGAGACTATTGAACGTATGTTCTCATTTCCTATCCCCACCTGTATCTTTTGTGAAAATTCAGCACCAAGTGAAAAGTTCATTCACATCGCAGAAACTTCAGGATGCCCTATCCTGAAGACATCCCTCGCTTCCGGTGATTTTGCTCTGCGACTCTATCAGATCCTGGATGTCATCTTCTCGGCAACAGAGACGATTCATGGTGTTCTTGTAGAAGTCTTTGGTATCGGGATCCTTATCACTGGGGACAGCGGTGTAGGGAAGAGCGAGACCGCCTTAGAGCTTATTGAACGCGGACATCGTCTTATCAGTGATGATGTGGTAAAACTGAGTTGTGTGAACGGGAATTTTCTTGTAGGGACAGGTGAGAACGAGTTTCTTGCCCACCACATGGAAATTCGAGGACTGGGTATCATCAATGTTGCACAGCTGTTTGGTGTACGAGCAATACGTGACAAGAAACGTGTCCAACTATTTGTTCAACTTGAGGAGTGGGACTCTAACAAATCCTATGATAGGGTCGGTGGTGATTTGAGTATTAAGATACTTGGCGTTACAGTTCCCAAACTGGAGATCCCTGTGAAACCAGGTAGAAATATCCCTATTATTATAGAGACAGCAGCGATGAACGAGCGATTGATGAAGTTGGGGTATTCCTCTGCAAAAGACTTCAATCAAAATGTACTTAAATGGCTAGAGAGTGAATCAGCAAGAGATCTATATTACAACAATGAGGATACTTTTTAATTATGGTAGAAAAAATTGTGACAGTACGGCACCGAGCCGGTATACATGCAAGGCCGGCAGCATTAATCGTCAAGACAGCAAACCAGTTTATGTCTGACTTCTTTATTGAGAAAGATACCATGAAGATCAATGGAAAATCCATCATGGGAATCATCACGTTGGGAGCGAGCTATAAGACTAATTTAAAGATTATCCTAGAAGGTGATGATGAACAAGAAGCTGCTGCAGCGATAGAAGAACTCTTTATCAATCGATTTGAAGAGTAATCTCTGTATCAGCATAAAAAGATTCTGAAGACTTCTTTCCATGGAGAACGAATCATGAAAGATTTAACGAAAAGACAGATAGAGGTGATAGAATTCATTCAGAATTTTATCCGTAATAATTCATATCCTCCGACAATTCGTGAGATTGCTTCCGCATTCAATGTCTCAGTTAAAGCGGCATTTGATCATGTAAAAGCTCTTGAAAAGAAGGGATTCATCAAAAGCAGCAGCAACAAATCCCGTTCTCTCGAAATCATCAATAAGACCTTCAAACCAAGAATCTCCACAATAGATGTCCCGCTTCTTGGTTCTGTCGCGGCAGGATCACCTCTCTTAGCCGAAGAGAACCTTGAAGGGAGCGTTCCCCTTGCAGAGGATCTGCTTGGGATCGGTGCTTTCTTTGCCCTGCATGTACATGGGGATAGTATGATCGATGCCGGGATACAGGACGGGGACATCGCCGTGATCAGACAGACCTCGCAGGCACATAACGGAGAGATCATCGTTGCCCGTATTGCCGAAGAAGCTGTCACGATCAAGCGTTATTTCAGGGAACAGAACAGGATCCGATTACAACCGGAGAACCCTGCCTATTCACCGATATATACCCAGGATATGAGAGTTCTGGGGAAACTGCACATGATTATACGAAACTATGAATAAACCAGCACCAGTATATCTATTATTAGGTCCTGAATCAGGAAATAAATCAAAGAAAGTTCGAGAGATCCGCAACCTCTGTAAGACCTTCAATAAGGGAAAGGATGCAGAACTTCACCGATTCTATCCCTTTGAAACAGAACAGGGAGAGATATTAGTAGCATTACAGAACATATCCCTGTTTACCGGATATCGTCTTGTCCTGTTGGCAGAGGCTGAGAACTTAAAGGTGCCACAGGCTAAGACGATAGCTAAATACCTCAAACACCCCTCAGACTCAGCCACGCTGATTATAATCAGTGCACACAACAAAATCCATCCTTCTATTCAGAATGCAGTTCCCCAAAAGCAGCGTCAGATATTCTGGGAACTCTTTGAGAACCAGAAGAAAGATTGGCTCATCGACTATTTCAGCACGAGAAATCTTGAGATCAGTCTTGAGGCTGTCGAACTGATGCTCTCATTAGTGGAGAACAACACGCAGGAGTTGCGAGTCGCATCACAACAGCTTATCCTGTATATCAGCGATGTACATAAAGATGATCCTGAACCGGGTCAGATAGAGATAACTGAAGATGATATTGAGGCATTCATCTTTCACAGTAGACAAGAAAGTGTCTTCACGCTCTTTGATCAGATCGCAAATGGGAATTTGGAAGAATCTCTGGATATCCTGAAAACCCTGCAGTTGAGCCGTGATACAGATCCGATACAACTCTTCGGCGGCCTGCTGTGGCAATTTCGTCGACTCTATTCGTACCTGTGCATCATCGAAGATGGTGATTCGGAAATAGATGCTTTCACAGGGATCACTATACTGGGAAAACCATCAGCAATCAGAGGAAAACACAATCAACAGATCTACAGGAATGCAGCAAACCATTACGGCTTGAAGGATATAGAACAGATCATCTCCTATCTCTGCAAAACCGACGGGATTGTGAGAGAACTCGGGAAGCCCGTACAGTCTCTCCTTCTTGAGCGTCTGCTCTATGTGATCATACGACACAAGGGCAGACCAATAAGACAGAAAGACGTAGGGCTGGCAATCACCTGTCTATAGTTTCTGCTGTATCTTCTCTGCAAGTTCAATCGATATCCTGCATCTGTCGGAGATGACTGCCGGATTTGCCTCAATCAAAGCCCCGATAGAACCAAACTCCTGCATGATCCTCTTACTGCGAACAGGGCCAATACCGGGAATTGCTTCTAAGAGAGAAAAACGTGCATCCTGTTCGCGCTTTTTCTTATTCAGCGACGTCGCAAAACGATGAGTCTCATCACGAACCGCCTGAAGAATTCTCAACCCCTCATTTCCTTCCGGTAGATGAATAGGATCTGATTGGTCATATCGAAAGATCTCCTCAAACTCCTTTGCAAGCCCGATTACCGGTATATGGTAGAGACTGAGAGATTCAAGGATCTCTCTGGCAGCATGGACCTGTCCCTTACCTCCATCAACCAGGATCAGATCAGGCTGCTCAAGATGTTCATTGATCACCCGAGTATAGCGTCTGGCGACTGCTTCACGCATAGCTTCATAG
>CAYYPJ010000017.1:8747-15590 GCA_964473495.1 uncultured Spirochaetales bacterium | reverse complement strand
CTCTTGAGGTGAAACCGCCGATAGTTCTTTTTATCTGGATTCCCGTCATAGAACGAGATCAACGATGCTACAGGGTACTTTCCTGCAAGTTGTGCGATATCAAATCCTTCAATCCTTTTAGGCAGTCGCTCTAATGAAAGCACCCGCTGCAGCTCACGCAGTCCTGTTATGTTCTGCAAGCCTCTCTTTCTTCTGATGACATCCTGCCTGGCGTTCTCCATAGCCATTCTGACTATCTTATGATGCTTCCCCTGAACCGGTCTATGTATCTTCACATGCCTATGCAGTTCCTGCATAAAGTAAGTCTGCAGCAGTTCAATATCCACATCATGAGAAACATAGAGCTCTTTGGGAACATACTCTTCATCAATATAGAACTGCATTATGAACCCGGTCAGTACTTCACTCTCATCAGAGAAAGATTCAGCACGAAACATCTCACGCCCAAGAAGTTTCCCCTCTTCCATCTGAAAGAGCGAGATCGTACAGATCTGATCCTTCATGACACATGCGGCATAATCACGATGCTGCTGCATGAAATCCTGTACCTGTTGTTGAGCGTTTACCGATCTGACGGCGATCAATGTGTCACGGACTTCAGCAGCTCGTTCGAAGGCGAACTCTTTCGATGCCTGCTGCATCTCCTTCTTCAACTTTCGTACAAGGTCTTCACTCTTCCCTGAGAGGAACGCCCTCACACGATACACCTGCTTTTGATACTCCTCTTTAGATATTTTCCCTACACATGGAGCCTTACATCGCCCTATATGATAATAGAGACAGGGAGCATACCTCTTTCGAAGCGGTCCCTTACACTTACGCAGAGGGAAGAGTTTATCGATCAACGCAAGATATGCATCTAATTTCCTCACATCAGCATACGGCCCAAAGTACTGTGAACCATCTTTGATGATCCTACGAGTTCTGAAGACTCGAGGAAAATCCTCATTGGTGATCCGTATCACAGGGAAAGTCTTTCCATCTTTCAGTGATATATTATATTTCGGATTCCATTTCTTAATTAGATTATTCTCAAGTATCAAAGCTTCATACTCATTCGTAGTGATGATATATTCAATATCAGCAATATTGTTCACGAGCATATGAGTCTTCAGATCCCTATTCTGCAGGAAGTAGGAAGAAACACGTTTTCTCAGGTCCTTTGCCTTTCCTATGTAGATGATCTTATCCTTCTCGTTTCTCATCAGATAGACACCGGAAGCATGCGGGATCTCTTTGACTTTTCTCTCTATCGTATTCATTACTCCGAATATACTACAAATCAGGTCACTTTCCAACAAAGACGATAGGAGAAACTCTTGTAACATCCTTGCTCTTTCACTACAATCCTACCTGCACAAGGAGGTTATGTGGCAGTACAACATACTACTGATTCTCTCTATAAGAGTATCCCCGGATTTTCCACCCTATCGACAGAAGAACAGGAGTTCATCATGAAGGCTTCGAGGCGTCTTCGTCTAAGCCGGCAGAACATACGTAAAGTGTGTGAGGCTGCAGTCGATCTTCAACTGTGGGAAGAACAGCCTCTTAGTGAATTATGGGATGAGACCGGAACCGCCCGTATGAGCGGGAAGACAAAGAGTAATCATATCCTCTCTCGACTCTTTACTAAGATAGAAACAATGAGGGAGAACATCACCCACTATGAGACCTTCACACCTCCAGTGCTCGACACAAGACGTTCTGTCATAGTTGAAGCATCACATCCAAACGAGAAGATCCTCGGGAGGTGTCCAGTAGCAGGAGAAAGAACCCGATGCTGCAACCTTCAGACTCTAGATGCAGTCAAACAGTGTGGTTTTGCCTGCAGCTACTGCTCTATTCAATCTTTTTACGACGAGGATAGAGTGTATTTCCATGAAGATCTTGCTGCAAAGCTTGAAGCATTAGAGATTGACGATGATCAGATCTATCATATAGGGACCGGACAATCTTCCGATTCACTTATGTGGGGAGACCAGAACGGACTCTTGACTAATCTGTTCACCTTTGCTGAACGACACCCGAAAGTCATCTTAGAACTCAAAACGAAGGCCGCCAGAACCGACTGGCTCAGTATTCGCCCTCTTCCAGGAAATATCATCGCGACATGGTCGCTGAACACCCCTACCATCGTCACCAACGAGGAACATCTTACTGCATCACTGGATGCACGAATAAAAGCAGCAAGAACCGCAGCAGATGCAGGTCTTCTTGTAGGATTTCACTTTCATCCCATGGTCTGGTATGAAGGTTGGAAAGATGAGTATGCAGATCTATTTGCTCGAATACAAAAAGAGTTCACCCCGGAAGAGGTTGCTATGATCTCTCTCGGCACACTGACCTTTATTAGACCGGTAATCAAGCAGTTACGGAAAACTGGGAGAAAGACTAGGATCACACAGATTCCGATGAACGATGCTGCCGGTAAACTCTCATATCCTCTCGAGATCAAAGAACAGCTCTTTGCAGCAGCATATCAACAGTTCTCACAGGAGTGGAAGGATCAGGTATTCTTCTATCTATGCATGGAGGACCCCGCTTTATGGACACCGGTCTTCGGATACGAATACATTGATAATGATTCCTTTGAAGCTGCTATGAAACAGGCCTATATGCAAAAAGTTGATAAACACAATAAAACCAACAAAAACACTCATTATGCTTGTGTATAACTGAAAAGGTTCTCTGAAAAGAAGATGCTACTTGCAGACTGGTGCAGGAAGCAGTATACTTATCAATAAATATTTTCTACTATCATATACAGTCTTTACTTAGAAGCACTATATTCTTGATAGGATGAGACTTTATGTCTTTAAGAAAGTTGTCCCCAATATGCCGAAGTAACAAGGATGTTTATGCCAAAACGAAATGATGCTACATGGGTACCCGATATAAAGGTCTTCAATAGAATCTTCCCATATCTTATGACAAAACGAAGCGAATCACTTGTCTATTACAATATGGAAATAGAGATGACTAATGCAGTGAACTACATCAGACAAAAAAACAAGGATTGCGGAGAGAAAAGATACCGGATCTTTGATGTGCTGCTTGCTTCTTTAGTAAGAACTTTTGCACTAAAACCTTTACTGAATAGATTTATTGCAAACAGTGAATACTGGCAAAGAAAGGAACTGTCCTTTAATTTTATCGTCAAAAAAGACTTGACAGAGGATGCTCCGGAACGGAATGCGATTGTGAAATTCAATCCTGATATGACCTTTGACGAGATAGCTGCAATCATATATAAGGCTATCAATGATGCAAGGGAAAATGATGAGAGCGGCGAAGAATCAACCATCAAGTTCTTCTTGAAAATGCCGAAGTTCCTCTTGAGATTCGCCATCAAACAACTCAAAAGAATGGATGAGAAGGGACACTATCCTAAAGCACTCCGCGAAGCCGACGGACTGCATGTATCAGCATATGTAGCGAATCTTGGAAGTATCAACATCGCGAACCCGCCAATACACCATCTGTATGAGTGGGGAACCACATCCCTGTTCTTTACGATGGGGAAGATGCATCGTAAGAGATTACTGGATGAGAATGACAACGAATATATTAAAGACACTTTGGAGATGATGGTCACGCTAGATGAGAGGATCGCAGAGGGATTCTACTACATGAAAGCAATAAAAACACTTCAAACCTATATCGAAAATCCAAAGCTGTTAGAAAAACGACCTGATCTCTCCAACGCCCGTTGATCAAAGATCAATATCTATTCATTTCTCCATTTTCTGCAGGAAAATCTCTCTTGCCCGACCCTTCAACGGATTCTTCTCACCTGCTGCCATATGTCTTATCGCATCCAGCTCCGATCCTGAAAACGATAAACCATGTAAGATATGATTCTCAAATGACTCACAGGCCATTGGACAGACGAGTTTTGTGATCTCAAATATCTGATTGGCATAAGCACGGATCTCATATTGCGCATGGGGATTCATGCGAAGTGCTAAGAAGTGAAACAAGTTATGTAAATCCATCTGCCAATACCATTGCGTATAGAGACTTAACGGAAGATTTATACGTGCTAATTCGCGAGCGATACCAATCTCTAACAGTTCCTCATAGGTCTGGTATGCACGCTCCTGATCTTTCTTCAGTAGTTCTTCCACACGTTTCTGCATCTTTTCAGGGACGGGTTCATCCATTCTCCCCTGCTTGTTGTCATCACTCTGATACGCAATCACCTCACCGGCAGGTATATAGCATTCATTCGTCATGACACTGTATCGGCCGGAGATCTCATTCAGTTTTGCAGTCCTGTGACGTATCCACTGTCTGGCAACAAAGATCGGCATCTTCACATGGAAGGTAAGGTTCACCTGTTCAAACGGAGATGTATGACCATTACGCATGAGATAATCCACAAGCCCCCTGTCTTCTCTATAGGTCTTTGTCCCCCCACCATAGGAGACGCGGGCAGACTGAACAATGCGTTCATCAGAACCAAGATAATCGACAAGTCTCACAAACCCCTTATCGAGTACCGGAAATTCCTTATCAAGGATAACCTCCGCCTTTGGAACTACACAATGACCCATAGCTGCCTCCATCTGAGCTCTTTCATCTCAGTCTCATAATACTGCAATGTAACACAATACCCCTCTATGGGCAACAATAGTATTGAGAATCTAACGGTTCGTCTCATTAAGATGCGATATCCTCGTAAAAAAGAAATGGATCTTGCCGCAAAGCAGATGAAAAAAGTGAAAAGGGTACTGTCAAGCGTTACGAAAAAAAACACGAAGAACAGAGCTTGCCCCCATTTGGGCATACGGATGCACACCGTATAAGAAGCAGGACGAAAGATAATCCATTCATTCTGTTTCAGGAGATTCATACAATATCAAAGAAGATACATATCCACAACGCCGAATTCTCATTGATCAAGAATCTATAGGGGATCCAGTTGCTTAACAGTGGATTCACCACTATATTAATCTATATGAAAACAACAAAAATCATGATATTGATCATCGTATTGCTCCTTGCAATTACGGCATGCGATAAAGAAGCGACACCATCGACAGACACCGTGAAGACCATCACTGTCGCTGTCAGCATTCTCCCTCAGAAGACCTTTGTGGAAAAGATTGCCGGGGATCTTGTGCATGTAGTCGTTCTTGTTCCTCCGGGACAAAACCCTGCTACGTATCAACCGACAACAAAACAATTACAAGAGCTGTCACAAGCGTCTCTCCTTTTTACTATAGGTGTTCCATTCGAAAAAGCCTTCTTACCGGTAATCAAGAAGACTCTGCCGAATCTGCGTATCATCAAGACCGACGAGACGACAAAGAAACGCACGTTCAGGACCTCCAACCAGGAAAAAGAGGAAGGAAAGAAAGAAGATGGTACACAGAAGACGATAGACCCGCATATCTGGATGTCGCCGATCTCAGTCATTAAAGAGACCCGTATCATGACTGACGCCCTCATCAGCATGGACCCCTCCCATGAACAGATCTATCATGATGGCTTTACTGCATACGAAAAACAACTCAGAGATCTTGATACAGAGCTATCTGAAACATTGGAACCGCTCGCAGGTTCGACCCTTCTTGTGTATCATCCAGCCTTCGGATACTTTGCTGATCGCTATGCTCTCATACAGAAAGCTATTGAAATCGGAGGAAAAGAGCCTAGTCCCAAAGAACTGGAAGCACTCATCACAGAAGTAAAATCAGAAGATGTATCACTCATCTTTGTCCAGCCGGAATTCAATATAAAGAGTGCTCAAGTGATCGCAGATGCGATACATGCAAAGGTTATCACCATCGCACCCCTGAATGAGGCGTATATTGATAATCTTCGTCATATTGCTCAGGTATTGAAGGATACTCCATAACACAAAAAAAGGAGGTTATATGAATATCGTATTAGATAAAGTCTCATATGCCTACAAGGAAGAACTCATCCTTGATTCAATCACCTGTACTATTAAACAGGGGGAGTTCGTCTCAATCATTGGTCCAAACGGCGGTGGAAAAACAACTCTTCTCAAATTGATCATCGGGTTACTGCAGCCAAAGTCAGGCAGTATCACTATTGATGGTGCTCCAATCAATAAAAAGCAGCATCTCATAGGGTATGTTCCGCAAATATCTCAACATGATAATGGATTCCCCATTTCTGTCATAGATGTGGTAAAGACCGGACTGATCACCAAAGTCCCGTATCTACGGTCAGGAAAGTCCCTGGATCAGTGCATGGAAGCACTCGAAACCGTAGATCTTACTTCGTATGCACAGCAGCCGATCTCTGCACTTTCAGGAGGACAAAAACAACGAGTCTTTATTGCAAGGGCTCTCGCTGGACATCCGACCTATCTCATCCTTGATGAACCCACGTCAAATGTGGATACTGTCATCAATGAACAATTTCATAAACTTCTGAAGCGCCTGAGCGGAGTTCGAACCATACTCTTAGTGACACATGACTTTGCCCTTGTCAGTAGTCTCTCTTCCCGAGTCTTCTGTATTAATAAATATCTTCATGAGCATCCCGTCGAACAAGTACTAACGAGCTCTGAAAGGGATCTCTATGGGGATCGATTAATGCATGTACGACATGATATTGTCTTGAATAAAGACACCTGTTTTTGTGAGAAACACCGTAGGAGACCCTTATGAATCAGTTTTTCTCTGCACTTACTAATCCAGACTTCCCCTTTCTGCGGTATGCACTCTTGGCAGGACTCCTTTCCAGCCCTGCTTTCGGAATGATAGGGACCTATGTGGTCGTTAACAAGATCACTTCCATCGCAGGAGCAATCAGTCATGCAGCATTGGCAGGGATAGGAGCCGGGCTCTATTTTGGTTTCAACCC
>CAYYPJ010000017.1:0-8737 GCA_964473495.1 uncultured Spirochaetales bacterium | reverse complement strand
AGGAGCCGCTATAGCTGCACTACTGGCAGGGTTGATTATCAGCCTCATCACCCTGAAAGGGGATCAACGCGTGGACTCTATTATTGGGATGATCTGGGCTGTGGGTATGAGTATTGGTTTGATTCTTATCGCAAAGAGCCCGGGCTATCAAGATCCGATGAGTTACCTCTTTGGAAATATTCTCTTAATCGAAGAACAGGATATCTATCTCCTTCTTTCTCTCGATATCATTATAGTACTCACAGGTATAATCTTCTTTCATCAGATACAGGCAATATCCTTTGATTGCGAATTTGCTAAATCACGAGGGATACACACAGATACGTTTCAGATTATTATGATCATGATGACCTCTGTAACCGTAGTACTTATGGTCACCGTTGTCGGTATCGTCATGGTAATTGCACTCTTAACGATTCCTGCAGCTGTTGCCGGACTTTTCTCCAAGCGTTTGCTGCCGATCATAATCATTGCCACATTGCTCACTGCACTATTCCATGTTACCGGTCTTGCCGTCAGTTATACGACAGATCTTCCGACAGGTGCAACTACGATCATTATAGCAGGTATTGTCTACGCATTATCACTGCTGTTTGTATCATGGCGCAAACGAGTAGTCATGCATAAATCGTGACGATCACATATATCCCATTCTGCAAAGGGTAATACCCAACCCGGCAGAACATGCAGTCTCAGTTCTCAACACGCGAGATCCCATGCCAACTCGTATGAATCCTCGACTCTCAAGATAGTCGCGTTCCCGATTTGACCAGCCCCGCTCAGGTCCGACTGCCAAGACCACAGAAGAATTCGTCTTGGGAATGTCTATCGTCATAAGTTTCTCTACAGGGTCAATATTGTCCAGCATAAGCTTCGTCGCACTCTTATCAAGTGTTAGCTCGTTTACACTTCGATACCGTATACATTCCGGGATATGAGTAGATACTGCCTGCTGAGCCCCATGAATGAGAAATTTTTTATATTCATTTCTCGTCCATAGATGTGATTCCGCATAAGACTTTTCTGCAGTGTCAGCACCACATACATGGATCTTTCTCACTCCAAGACTTACAGACTCTCGCAAGATTCGCTTCATACAAATCGGCCGCACCTGTGCAACCACAAGTTCCACAGGATAGAGAGGCGGCGATTCCTTCCGGGGATCCCAGTCAATATAGATCCACTCATCATCGATCGCAGTAACTGTTGCCATACCGTAACACCCATCGATCAGTCCCATCAGAATCTGATCACCGGGTTTACTGTGTAATATCTTGATTATATGTCTTCCGCGTTCATCCATTCGGCTGATCGCATGGTTTTCCGGCTTCTCATGAAAGAGTATTATATTCATAACCATGTTATATCATGAGAACACTGCATCGCCAAGACATCTGTCGGCAGCAGTCATTTATTAAGATCCCTAAGGACATATGCACCAAACAATCACTTCATTTCTCAGCTTCACCGCAGATTCTTTCCAAATACAAAATCCCATTGGACCTCTGCTGCAGCACTCTTCCCTGATTCAGCATGAAAAGTAATGCTGTGCTCCCCAAAAATTACATCAGAGACTGCATCAAACCCCTCAGGAATCCTCACAACGCCTTGTATATAAGAGACACTAAAAGGTTTCCCTGTAAGTTTGGCTGCTGTCTTCACCTGTTCCTTCTCAGTCAGAATATTCTCTCGTATTGAATCACTGTATCCATTGGCAAAGTATGCACAGACATCTTCCAATCCTATACAGACATTTCTCCCATTCCATGGGGATGCATACCTTCCATGATTTTCCATCCAGAAAACTGTCGAGGGAAGTACGTCTATGTTCTTCAACGCAAACCAAAGATACCTCCCCCCTGCACACACAGCACTGATCCATCCGGGGGCAGCACTGCGCTTTTGGAATACTTGCAGGATGTCGACATATCCTTCTCTGGCGGGGAATACACGACAATCAGTTGTTTCCGGTGTTTTCCATACGGTAGGCACCTTTTCCAGAGAATCAAAATGCTGCAGGGACGCTAAGGAATAATATTCCTTACCCTGTGTATACAGTGCGTCGTATGGGTTGGTATAGCCAAATTGGATGGGAGATGTACGAATAGCCAGACTGCCATCATGAACACCTAAAATAGCATGATGCCCCAGAGGAGCAGCTGTCGTGATACCATATAGCGTATCACGACAGTAAATCACACTTTGGCCCTCTACGATAGATAATTCTTTGACTGCTTTTCCCTTTCCCTGTTCAAGACCCATCTCCAAACGAATGGTAGAGATATCCTCTCGTCGAGTTATACCTCCATCTTCCCATTCTTTTGTCGCTGTATCGCCATGCGCAGAATAGGGATTATCTTTTGATGGATTTGCTCCGAAAGGAAAACAGAACAAATCACCGCGTAATGGCCGTAAAACAGGAACATCAACTTCAACAGGTTCTTCCTGCCAGGGACTGATATAGTACGGCTTGACCGGGTTCGTCTCATTGGCGAAGAAAGAGACCGGAGCCATATGTCCACCCTCTTTTGTTATAGCAATCTCAATCTCAGAATTCTCTAAGACAAAGCACTCTTTACTATATTTTTTTTGTATTCCCATATACAAACATCACTCCTTTCTATATGAACATCACTCTCATCAGTATGGCTTCACAGAGCTATTCTGTCAAATATCTTAGCAAATAAACTTTCAGAACAGAGTATAGATACTAATTCCGTGCGTTTGATTCGGCTCTACATGTTTCTACAGTCTCAACCATAGTAAGAAAACTCTCAGGCAGCACATAATCAGCAATTTGATTTCCAGAACCAATCGCTATTCCCGGTTTCTCAGAATTCTCCCTGATTATTCGTAGAACATATTCATGAACAGTCTGTGTATCTGATAAACAAAGAATATTCATATCTATTCCACCAAAGTTGCCGATACGATCCCCATAACGATCAACCCATGTAGAAAATGGTGCAATGTTATCTTCATTGGAATGTTTTGCATCAATACCAAGTTGAATAAGATCTTCCATCACGCTGAATACAGCACCACAGTTGTGAAGGAGAAAAGGTCTCCCTGCTTTATGCACAAGATGAATAATACGAGCATACTGCGGCAGTAAGAGACTGCGAATAGTATCTGGATGAATCAGCGTGGAGGTTTTGAAACCCAGATCATCACCAAATCTGCAGAGGCACCAAGTGTCACTGAATCTCGCAAGAAACCGCTGCCAGATAGCGACAAGAAGATCTCCGACTTTCTGAAAAAGCAGGGAAAAAGTATCAGGATCATCTTGCTCAAGATATGATAGATCTACTAAAGGTACAAAATCCTGTATAGTCTCAAAAACACCGTTTCCCACCCCCCCGACAGCCTTCATACCAATCGGCATAGCTCTTTCCAGTGCTCCGAACTGGGGGAAAAATCGTTTTTCATAGGCCTCTACTGTCTCTTCCCAGGGAAACCGTTCAATATCCTTGGTATCCCGTATGATCGCAGGACAGCGACCGCAAAGACCTTTGCCTCCTTGAATCAATTCTGTAACACATCCCTCAAACGGAACAACATCATATCCATGATCTTTACAAAAACCGGCATAGATAGAAAAATATTCTTCCTGATCGCTGGCATCCCCATCCAGGAGTGAGATGAATTCATATCCGAGAATCTGCTCCATGACCAACGGACTAATATTATGTTCGTAGAGCGGAAGTCTTGTTGTCGGACGGTTATATGCAGCATCTACAATATGTGTGTAATCTGGCTGAAAATTCCTTTTTATCATGTGAATATCCTCCTACTAGATTATTCACATATAATATTAGTACCTTCTATCTCTTATATGGTAGAATAATATAGGTAGATAATAGAACAATATTGTTGTACTGCAGGGGCTTTCTCTATGATTAATAAAATAGCTATACAGTTTGAAGAACCAGGAGTAACAGAAGAGACTCCAGTTCGGGGATACCGACGCATATTTCGAAACCCTAGTCAGGTGTTTATGCATTATCATTCTACTTTTGAGATTAATAGATTTTTCAATATTCAAGGAACGGTAATGTTACAGGGAAAACACTATCGTCTTGATCATGATGGACTGATATATATTCCTCCGCAGACCATTCACTCTTATACCTTTGAACCAACCGATTCGGAAGGGTGGTTTGATATCATTCACATCTTTCCGGAAGGGTTCTCACAGATCATTTCTCAATCGGTGTTCAGTACTATCGCTGATTCAGCTCCTGCACTAATGGGATCAGGATCTCCAGGAATGAATAGCGTTGCGGGATCTTTTAATTCACTACGCGATTCCAGAATTGCAGATTATACCACTGCAGCTCATCTATTGCTGCTGATACAGGCTTATACTGATTCTTTAAAGACAGGTAACGGGATCTTACCACTAGTACCTGGAAAACGAATATCTCAGGATGTTAATGAATTCCTTCGCCGAATAGTGGATTACACAGAAAAACATTTTTCTTGCCATATCCTACTGGAAGATCTAGTCCGAATTACGGGATATTCCCGAAGTCATGTGTGCAGACTATTCAGCAATACCGTGCATATGCATTACAGTACCTATCTACTTCTTGTTCGATTGAATAATGGAAGAAAATTACTATATGAAGGTAGAAATGTTTCCGATGCGGCATTCTTGTCAGGTTTTGAAACAACCTCCTATTTTATTAAGAAATTCAAAGAACAGTATAAAACGACTCCCGGGCACTATCGGAAAGATATAGATGCAGTATATCAGCAGAAAGAACGTATAACATACATACCGGAATTCGGTTCTTCCGGTAAATCCATACTATAACTAGGAGATTATTGGTATATTCTTCAAAGAGAATTCTCTATTCCCACACAGGTACATCATCACAAAAAGCTCTGAACAGTATATTGCTAATTGAGAAGTTCATCTGTATGATAAGCTATTGCTGCACCGTAGCTGCCAAGACCCTCTTTTCTGTATTACTACGTATGGGAGATGTATATGAGTCCTGTAAATGTCTTTTTTGCAAAAGAATTCGATCCCTGGCTGAATTTGGCAACTGAAGATTGGCTTTTTAGAGACATGGATCCCTCTCATAATGTCTTATTTCTCTGGAGAAACAGTCCAACAGTAGTTATTGGTCGATACCAGAACCCCTGGCAAGAATGCAATCTTAAGAGAATGGAGAAAGACAAGGTAAAACTTGCCCGCCGTCAAAGTGGAGGAGGTGCAGTCTTCCATGATCTGGGAAATACCAATTTCACCTTTATTTCCAGCAGAAAGTCGTACCGTAAAGAACGGAATAACAGTATCATCATATCAGCATTAGCCAATTTCGGCATACCGGCAGAAGCATCAGGAAGAAACGATATGACAGTAGATGGGAAAAAATTCTCCGGCAGTGCTTTTAAGCTCTCAAAGGACCGTGCATTCCATCATGGTACGATCTTGATCAATACGAATATCAGCCGACTAGGTGACTATCTTACCCCGGATGCTGATAAGTTGAAAGCAAAAGGGATTAAATCGGTGCAGGCACGGGTTACGAATCTATACGATTATGATCCTACCATCACCAATGAGAAGCTCTGCTCTGGAATTGTCGAGGAGTTCTTTGATTCCTATGGAGAACGTTGTGATATCACAGAACTCTCCTATGATACCATCTCATCAATACCACATCTGCAGAACTACTATGAGAAGATGATCGATTGGAACTGGCGTTATGGGAAGACCCCGGAATTTGAATATGAGGTGTCAAAACGATTCGAATGGGGAAAAATGAATTTTCATTTCAATATGAAGCAGGGAAAGATCAAAGAACTTAAGATCTTTTCTGATGCACTGGTTCCTGATCTGATTGCTTCTCTGATGAACTCTTTGGTAGATGTCAAATATGATAAACTAGAGATACTTCGGGTTCTGGCAAGAATGGCAAGAGAAAATCCCGAACATACTGGGGAACTTAAAGATATTTCTGTATTCCTGGCCGATGCTCTTGCCTAGAAGCACAATGACCTGCATTGTTATTCTCTGTCACTATTGACATCTTCCCTCATTGCCCAAAATGAATTATACTTTCACCATAAAGGAGCTTCATTCATGAAGAAGACCCAATGGTCGTTTAGGCAGATGGTATTGTCGGTTCTCTGTATATCATGCTTAACTGCACCTCTTTCAGCAGCTATCCCTGACGAAAACACATTAGCAAACACATTGATAAACCAGCAGGAACTTGTTGTCGCCTTTGACATGAATGATGAACCTATATCATACGATCCGCATTGCTCGACAAATATCAACAGTGCTCAGTTGTTCACAGCAATCACCGAAGGTATCGTCACCTACAACCCTGTAACTCTCACACCGACTCTTGGGACAGCAACTTCAATCACCACATCTAAAGATGCACTGACATGGACCATCAGAATCCGTGAGAATGCACGTTTCAGCAATGGAGATAAGATCACCGCAAAGACTTACAGGGACTCTTGGCTGCGAATGCTGGATCCAAAGGATCCAGGGGAGTTGGCTAACCTCCTTGATATGATCAAGGGAGTAAAAGAGTACAGGACAGGGACTGACCTGAATCAGGATCATGTCGGTATACATATCGATGGGTTATATACTCTGATTCTAGAGCTTAATGCCCCATCCCCATATCTACTGAACATCCTATGCCATCATGCTTTTACTCCAATCCATCCAGCAAATCTGAATAACCCTGAGATTCTCAACGCAGACACCTTTGTCAGCAGCGGTGCATTCAGGATCACCAAAGCAACTAAGGATGTGATATATCTAGAGAAGAATCCGTATTATTGGGACTATGATGCTGTAAAACTTAATCACATCCGTATCAAATTACGTTCGTCTTCAATGAAGCTGCTATCTGAATTCTCACAGGGACTCGTCCATTGGTCAGAGACATATCTGGATATCTCTATGCTCCCAAACAATGATGATATTGCAGCTTTCCCTGAATACTCTACCAGTTTCTTCTATTTCTCTGCTACTGACGGACCTTATGCAGATCCGGAGATTCGTAAAGCCTTAGCACTTATGATCCCGTGGAACAAAGTTAGGGATGTATCCGCATCTATATACAAGACGAATTCTCTTGTCCCGCAAGACTCCTCATACCATGGGAATACCGGAATCACAAAACAGAACAAGAATGAGGCATTAAAGCTCTTGAAGCATGCAGGGTATCCAAACGGGAAGGACCTTCCCGTTATGCAGATTGCTATCTATCCTAACGCTAAGTTGGAACAGATGACAGATATTATAACTGATGTCTGGAGTGAAGAGCTTGGTATGACGATCATCATTGATGTCGTACCATTCTCTCTCTATATCGGTAACCCCGAAGCTTCTCCCTACTCCATGGCTTACATCACCTGGATTGGAGACTTCTATGACCCATACAGCTTCCTCAGCCTTTGGACATCAAACAGCGGATTCAATCCCAGTCGCTACCACAACAAAACATATGATGATCTTATTGAAGAGGCACTGCTAAAGAAAACCAAGAGTGAACGATATCAACTCTTCAAGAAGGCAGAGCAGCTCCTATTGGATACTGCGGTAGTCATACCGATATCACATGGGGTTTCGATCAATTTTGTAGATAATGATGTACTAAAAGGGTGGTTCCCGAATCTGTTGAATATTCACCCATTCAAGTATATGAGCCTGGAACATACTATCTCAAAGCAGAGTTCTTTATAACCCTGTCTTTTCACTGGCTCCTCTTCCATACAGATCGACAAGTTCATGAAATCGCCCGGCGATCCATGGACTCGCAGCCCCTTCTGCAAGACGCCAGCTCCAGTTCTCAGTGCCGGTGGTTGCGGGAATATTCATTCTACACGAAGAACCTAATGAGAGGATATCCTGCATCGGGATGACGACATATCTTGCACAAGAACTCATGAGCATCCGTATCATTGACCAAACGATATCCTGATCGGAACTCGCTAAATATCTTCGAACAAGATCCTTATACTCATCAGGTAACTTCTGGTACCAGCCGGCAGTCGTATCATTATCATGAGTACCTGTATACGCAACACAATTATACGGGTAGTTATGGGGGAGAAAGACATTATCAGGATCAAGTTTACCAGGACCAAGATAATCAAACGAGAACTGAAAGATCTTCATACCGGGCAATCCGTTTTTATCCCGCAGTTCTTCTACATCGGGAGTAATTACTCCAAGATCTTCAGCAATGATCGGGACCTCTCCAAGATGTTCTCGTATTGCTGCAAACAACTTCGTCCCGGGAGCGTTCACCCAAGTACCGTGAACAGCTGTCGTCTCACCAGCCGGAACCTCCCAATATGCCGCAAACCCCCTGAAGTGATCTACTCGTATGATATCTGTCAAGGCCAATACAGCATCTATTCTTTTAATCCACCAAGAGAACCCATCCTCTTCATTCTTCTCCCAGTCATAGACCGGAGTTCCCCATAGCTGTCCTGTCTCACTAAAGAAATCAGGCGGTACCCCTGAGATGGCAGAAAATCGCCCATTCTGATCAGTTTTGAACAAATGAAGATTCGCCCATGTGTCTACACTATCAGAAGCAACAAAGACTGGAATATCACCAATCAATCGTATGCCTTTCTCATTCACATAAGCTCTCAGTCCATTCCATTGGGTATAAAAGAAATACTGCAGGACCTTCCATATCCTGATATTCAAGGTCTTTGTCTCACTCCAGCGAATCATTGCCTC
>CAYYPJ010000016.1:0-21306 GCA_964473495.1 uncultured Spirochaetales bacterium | reverse complement strand
ATGCAAATATTGGATACTTCCTTGAAGTTCTCATGGAATTTAGTGAGAATTCGCAATTTATCATCATCTCGCATAATAAAAAGACAGTTTTGGGCTCTTCGACACTGTTGGGAGTCACAATGCAGGAGGCTGGAGTGTCTAAAGTCATATCATATCGAATAGGAGAGGATCCTGATAGTGCGACTATAGATGATGACGGTTGACATTTCCACGGATAATACGATATAAATCCTTACAATAAAGTAGGAAAGTTATGCTTGAAAAGATATCAGACAAGTTTTCGGATATAATGCGTCAGTTCACCGGCAGATCGATGATTTCCGAGAAGAACATTAAAGACGCGGTAGAAGAGATTAAGATCGCACTGCTTGAGGCCGATGTCAACATTCGTGTTGTACGAAAGTTCGTGAATAGGACCATTGAGAAGGCGAAGGGCGAAAATGTCCTGAAATCAGTAAATCCCGGGCAGCAGTTCGTCAAGATTGTATATGACCGAATCGTACAGTTGTTGGGGGATGATAGAAAAGAATTGAAACTGAAAGGTCCGGATACCCAGTCAGTGATATTGATGATGGGTCTTCAAGGATCCGGGAAGACAACAACTGCAGCCAAATTGGCATATAAGCTGAAGAAGGAGGGAAGAAGGCCTCTCCTCATCGCTGCTGATCTTGTGCGGCCAGCAGCGATCAAGCAGCTGCAAGTCCTTGGTGACAGTATAAATGTACCCGTTTATACAGAGGAAATAAAGAATCCCGTAAAGCTCATAAAACACGGGTTGTCTTTTGCTGAGAAGAGACAATATGACACCGTCATCATAGATACATCAGGACGAATGCATCTCGATGAGATGATGATGAAAGAGATCCAGGATATCAATAGGGCTGCAAATTCTGATGAAACACTTTTTGTGGCTGATGCGATGACTGGTCAGAGTGCCGTCACGATAGCTAAAGAATTTGAAGAGAAAGTCGGTATATCCGGTGTCATATTGACGAAGTTTGATTCAGATGCACGTGGTGGTGCTGCTTTGTCAATCAGAAGTATCACCGGTAAACCTATCAAATACATTGGTACTGGTGAGAAAGTATCTGATCTTGAACCTTTCTATCCCGAAAGGATCGCATCCAGGATTCTTGGGATGGGTGATGTCGTTACCTTCGTCGAGAAGGCGCAGGAGACGATAGATAGTAAAGAAGCAGAAAAATTACAGAAAAAGATGTCTTCTTCTACCTTTGACCTGCAAGATTATCTTGAACAAATCCAGAGAATGAATAAAATGGGTTCGATGGAATCTTTACTGGAAATGATACCTGGAGCAAAAGGGACCATCAGCGAAGATGATTTAAACAAGCAGGAGATGAAACAGGAACAGGCGATTATCCAATCGATGACGATATTTGAGCGAAAGAACTATAGGATCATCGGTTCTTCCCGACGGAAGAGGATCGCAAAGGGAAGTGGTACTGCAGTATATCAGGTAAATAGGCTGTTGAAGAAATTTGGGAAAATGCGGCTTATGATGAGAAAGGTCGCTAAAAATAAGAAATATCAAGCACAAATGCTCAAACAGATGGGCATGTAATATTCACGTTGAAGCAGGAGGAAACAATGAGCGTCAAAATGAGATTGAAACGATTTGGTACAAAGAAGAAACCGTATTATCGGATTGTTGTGATGGATTCAAGAGAGCCAAGAGACGGGAGAACTTTAGATGAGGTCGGATTGTATCATCCCCTTAGTAAAGAGGGTGAACAAGTTCGACTAGATGACGAGAAGATCAAAGGATGGCTTTTAAAAGGTGTTCAGCCTTCAGAAACCGTCAAGAAGATTCTCAACGATAACAAAATCACAATCGTGCGAAAGGATGAAGACGACTAGGAGTGTGCAATATGGAGAAGGATCTTGTTGAATATATCGCAAAATCCCTTGTTGATGATCCTGATAGCGTCTCTGTGAGCATGGTTGAAGGCGAGAAATCCATAATTCTTGAATTGAAGGTTGCCCAGGATGATATCGGTAAAGTTATCGGTAAACATGGGCGGATTGCTAAGGCTGTGAGAACTATTCTTAGTGCATCTTCAACGAAGAGTGGGAAGCGCGTGGTGTTGGAGATATTGGATTAATCAAATCAATGGATAAAATCGCTACCGGTAGAGTTAGAACGACCCATGGTATTCATGGGTACCTGAAAGTACAGGTTTTTTCAGGGGAGAATGAGAACTTCTTGCATCATACATACGTGATGCTGCGAAAAGGAAATAGTGAAAAACGATACGATATAGAGGATTCAAAGATACAAGGGGGCGGTGTGCTGATGAAACTAAAAGGCATAGATACCCCTGAGGCTGGGAAGACTCTTAACGGTTGGGAAATCTGGATTCCGAAGGAAGAATCCTCACCGTTGGAAGATGGTGAGTTCTATCAGGCTGACTTGTATGGTTGTACCATTGTATATGGTAGCAGAACGATCGGTACTGTGGTATCTGTGATCGAAGGACCGCAGGCTGAGTTGTTGGAAGTGAAGAAAGTGACAGATGGGGTATGTTATATCCCATTTATGAAGGAGTACATCGGTACCGTAGATATTGATGAGAAGACCATTGAAATACTGCATGAATGGATTGCTGAATGAAAGTTGAGATTGTGACGTTGTTTCCAGAGATCATTCGCGGGTATTTTCAGAATTCAATCATGGCTAAGTGTGTAGATGATGGAAGAATCGAATTTGATACCATACAGATTCGTGATTTTTCCTCTGACAAACATCATACATGCGATGATGCTCCATACGGTGGTGGTGCCGGTATGATTCTGAAACCGGAACCGTTGGGGATGGCTTTGGAGTCTATACATGCGAGCAAGAAGCGTGTGGTGTGTCCAAGTCCATCCGGACGACTGTTTGATCAGCAGTATGCTCAGGAGCTTGCATCAGAAAATGAGTTGGTATTTATCTCCGGGAGATATGAAGGTATTGACCAAAGAATCATAGATATGTATGTTGACGATGAGATCTGCATTGGTGACTATGTTATCTCTTCAGGAGAAATAGCTTCACTTGTCATCATAGATGCAGTATATAGGTTGATCGATGGGGTGATCAGTAGACAGTCACTGGTTGAGGAGAGTTTTTCCAATGGTCTGTTGGAATACCCACAGTATACAAGGCCGTCAACCTATTGCGGAATTCCTGTCCCTGATATATTATTGTCTGGGCATCATGAGAAGATCGAAAAATGGCGAATGATGCAGCGTATAAAGAAAACAAAGAAAAACAGGCCTGAACTATTAGAGGAAGCAGCAGAGGCTTCAGAAGAAGTGAAACTCTTTCTTAAGGCACTGGATAATGGGTTACATACATCCAAAGAGGGGTAGCTACGAATGGATATTATACAAGCTATAGAAGCAGAGCAGATGAAGGAAGATTTTGAGAATTTTCGAATAGGTGATACGGTTAAGGTCTATTTCAAGATCATTGAGGGAGAGACAGAACGTGTACAGATCTATGAAGGTCTAGTCATAGCAAAGAACAATGGCGGAATTAGAAAGACATTTACTGTACGAAAGATCTCCTACGGAATTGGAGTGGAAAGGATCTTTCCTCTTCATTCACCAAGAGTCGAGAAAGTAGATGTAGTACGAAGAGGTCGTGTGCGACGAGCTAAACTCTATTATATTCGAGATAGAGTTGGTAAAGCAGCTGCCAAGGTCCCGGAGCTCATTCACAGAAAATAGTGAGTTCATCCTGATGCAGAATATGAAAAGGGTTATATACTATACTTATTGGTGTATAACTTTTTTTCGTAACACTTATGTGATGGGAACCCTCTTATTGCAAGATGTGTTTGTTGGTTATACAATGATGGAAATATAAATATTATATAAACATAATGTCCAATAGGAACAGGTATGGGAGAACAAAACAACAGTCAGCATCCCAATGCGAATGGCGGGAATAGCGTAAAACATACTATAAGACGGAACAGAAGCCGTAGATATCAAAAAAAATCACCGCCGTTGATTTGCTCGATGTGTGGTAAGAATATTGATAATATAACCCAGGCCATTGGTGGTCCGGGGGCTGAGGACGTATCTCACTTTGATTGTGTATTGCGAAAGATTGAACAGGATGAACATCTCGTATCTGGACAGAAAGTCGGTTATATCGGCAATGGTACATTTGCGGTAATACAGTATGAGAAGAAGAATTTCACTGGGAGATTCTCGATCATCAAATGTATAAAGATTGAAACAAAAGAGTCAACAGATCGCATGAGGCATGTGGTCGATGAACGTAAACATGCTGTAGAACTGCATAAGAAAAGGTAGGTTATATATGCGAAGTGCCATATTACCAGGAAGTTTTGATCCTCCAACTAATGGGCATCTCAACCTGATCAAAAGGGCTGCAGAACTTGCTGATGAATTATATGTCATTATATCGGTAAACCGTGCAAAGAAATATATGTTCTCTGAGCAGGAACGTCTTGAGATGATGAAAGAGCTCTTGAAGGACTGTAAGAATATTACCGTAGTCTCATGGGACAGACTTATTGTGGATTTTGCTCGTGAACGAGATATCCATGTGATGATTCGCGGGGTTAGAGCTCTTGTGGATTTCGAGTATGAGTTTGAACTGGCCATGACAAACAAACAGTTGTATAAAGACTTGGAGATCATTTTCTTACCTACTGATCCAAGGTATTTTGTATTGCGTACATCGGCTATAAAAGAATTAGCCAGTTATGGTGCTGAGATTAGTTCTATGGTACCCGATATTGTGGCCAAAAAACTTCAATATAAGCTAAATATGTTGACATTAGGCGATAATTAAGGTAACGTCTTTTGATCGAGAATTTTAAAGAGGTAATAATAAATGGCAGTCCCTAAATATAAGACTTCGAAAGCTAGAACGAGAACAAGAAAATCCATCAATATGAAGCTGAGTATCCCAAAGTTGGTTGAGTGCAGTACTTGTGGGAATAAGGTCTTACCTCATCGCGTATGTCCAAAATGTGGGTTTTATCGCGGTAAACAGGTATTGGACCTCGAAGATATTGGTTAATTTTTTACAACGGTAAGGAGAATATTATGGATGATCTGTTTGGAAAAGTGAAATCATTGATCGCTGAAAAGTTGGAGATCGAAGAAGATAAGATTACTCTGGACTCTTCTTTTAGAAAGGATCTTGGTGCTGACAGTCTTGACACCTATGAATTGGTTTACGCTATTGAAGAAGAACTTGGTGTCACGATTCCTGATGAGAAGGCTAATGAATTTGAGACGGTAAAGGACGCTGTTGATTACTTGCAGACTCAGATTTGAGGAAACGTAAGACGTTATGGCTTTTCTACAGGTTTCACAATCATATAAGGCCCCAAAAGTAACGAATGAGCGAAAACGTGAACTACTGCTCTTTGAAAGAAATGCAGAACTTAAGTTCAGGAGTCTAGAACTCCTGAACTTAGCTTTTTGTCATCGGTCTTATGTGAATGAACAACACATCAAGATAGATAACAATGAGAAGCTTGAGTTTCTCGGCGACAGCGTACTGGAGCTTGTCGTGTGCGAATATCTCTATAGAAACTACTATGAGTCTATGGTAGAGGGTGACTTCGCAAGAATAAAATCATTTGTCGTAAGTGAAGACAGCCTGGCCGAGATCGCTAAACACATAAAGATAGACAATTTTATTCTGATAGGTAAAGGTGAAGAGTATTCCGGCGGTAGGGGAAAGAAGGCTCTCCTCGCAGACTGCATGGAAGCTATCATTGGTTCATACTATATTGATTCTGGGTACAGGGACGTACAGATATTTATTCTTAAGTATCTTGTCCCGGAGATCGTGAAAGTCATCCAAAACAGACATAAGAAAGATTATAAAACTCTGTTGCAGGAATATGTGCAAAAAAAGTATAAAGCATGTCCTCGATACGATGTGATCAAAAAGAGCGGTCCTGACCATGATAGAGTATTCTGGATCGAGGTCGTCTTCAATAATACGACATATGGAACAGGAAAAGGTAAAAACAAGAAAGAGGCTGAACAAAATGCCGCAGGCGTCGCCTATAGGACTATCACATCATGAGAGCCGGATCAACTATACTTATCTTTTAGACCTAAAGCAATTACAGTCAATTTATCCTCAGTGTTGCAGGTAGGGTCGTCCAATACAGTTTCAAGGAGTTCATGAAGGATCGTCCCTACTAGTGGACCCTGGGGTATACCTGATTTGATCAAATCCCTGCCATTCACCTTGAGATCCTTTAGAGAAAAGGCGTCTTGTTCTTCAATGCAGCGATTTATTCTATCGCAAAATTCCTTTTCATGTGCTAATTCCGGGATTGCACCTATGGCCCCATAGGAGTCAGCCCGGCGAAGAAAGAAGAGGTCCTCTATAGCATCAATACCTACACGTGCGATAAAACGCCGTACAGCAGCATCTGTCCACTCGGGAGTATAGAAGAACATATGTTCTTCTATGAGATGAAGGATTGCATACCTGTCATGATTCGAAAATTTCAGACGCTTCAGAATGGTGTCAGCAAGTTCTGCTGAATAGATCTCATGACGATGGAACGTGATAATCCCCTGTTTATCAGTATGCAATGCTCTTGGTTTCCCTATATCATGAAGCAGGGCAGCCCAGCGTACGATCAGATTATCTCGGGGAGCTCCATCACAAGTATACACGGAATGAGTGAAAACATCGAATTTGTGCATCCCTTTTTGCCCTACGCCGACGCAGTTCGAAAGTTCGGGAATGATATACTGCAGTACCCCCTGCTCCTGAAGAGCTAACAGTCCTAAAGATGGTCTCTTAGCGGAAAGCATCTTGTTGAACTCATCTCTGATACGTTCAGTCGAGACCTTGACGATTGTTGAAGCCAATTCTGATGCTGCACACTTTGTAGCTTCGTCAAAAGTGAATTCAAGAGTCGCTATGAAACGGTAGCCTCGCAAGATCCTTAAACTGTCCTCAGAAAAACGAGTGTACGGATCACCTATTGCACGAAGTCTCTTTTTCCCCAGATCCAGAATTCCCTGATGATGATCAATGAGTTTACCACTCCTGGTATCTATAGAAAGAGCATTGATCGTGAAATCTCTACGGGAAAGATCCTCATGAATATCACTTGCAAATTCAATACTGTCAGGATGACGTGAATCACTATAGGTGGATTCTGATCTGAATGTGGTAACTTCATACTTCTCGCCTTTGAAGAGGATCGTGACAGTACCATGATCGATACCGGTAGGTATGACATGAGGGAAGATTTCCATGATCTGCGTGGGGGTCGCGTCGGTGGCAAAGTCATAATCGTAGCTTGGGATACCCAGGAGTTGATTACGTACAGCCCCTCCCACAATATAGAGACTATGTTGGTTCGCATGAAATATTGATGCAAATTCTTTGACGATTCTCGGGATCTTTATTCTTTTCACAATATGAAACCTAAACATTGAGTGCTATTGTTGTCAATACTCATTGAAAAAAAATTGTTAAATAGTTATATTATACGATAACAAGTCATACTATGAGTGCTCATTCCGAAATGGGGCATGGTATGAATTCTCAAAAATAGAATGCTAAATATATTGCTACATCAATGTGGGGTATACTCCATATATTCTCGTAGTATATAATTCTGGGAGTGTACAGTGTATAAACCTGTTAATAACAAAGTTAGTTTTCCAAAGATGGAAGAAGGAATCATCGATTTTTGGGATAAACAACATATTTTTCAGAAATCCATAGACACACGCGATAAAGATCAGGAATTCGTGTTTTTTGATGGTCCTCCATTTGCTACGGGTTTGCCCCATTTCGGGCATTTTGTTCCCGGGACGATCAAGGACATCATTCCTCGCTATCAGACCATGAAGGGGAAGAGAGTCAATAGAAGGTTCGGCTGGGATTGTCATGGACTTCCCGTCGAATATGAGATTGAAAAAACCCTGGGGATCTCTGGTAAGAGCCAGATTGAGGAGTATGGTGTCGCTAACTTCAATGAGAAGTGCCAATCTATCGTATTGAGATACACCGCGGAGTGGCGGCAGATTGTAAATAGAATGGGGCGCTGGGTAGACTTTGATAACGATTACAAAACCATGGATCTTGATTATATGGAGTCCATCTGGTGGGTATTCAAGGCACTCTATGATAAAGGTCTTATCTATGAGGGATATAATGTTATGCCGTATAGTCCGGCATTGGCGACACCGCTATCAAACTTCGAGGTGAATCTTGGTGGGTATAAGGATGTCGTTGATCCGGCGGTAACCGCACGATTTGCCATAAAAGGTCAGCCAGATACCTATTTTCTTGCATGGACAACCACCCCGTGGACCCTCCCTTCCAATCTAGCTCTTGTACTCGGGCCGGATATTGAGTACGTGAAAATAAAAGATGGTGATGAATATTATATTCTTGGGAAAGAGAGTGTCTCTTCCTATTATAAGCATGAAGAGGATTATGAGATTGTAGAGACCTATAGGGGCAGCGATCTGGCCGGCATAGAATATGAGCCGCTCTTCCCTTATTTTGCACATCTTGCTGAAAAGAACGCATTTAGAACCTTTATGGGAGATTATGTTACCGTAAGTGACGGATGTGGTATTGTTCATACAGCACCGGGATTCGGGGAGGACGACTACAATGTGCTTAAAGGCTCTGGGATCCCCGTTGTATGTCCCATCGATGCAGAATGCAAATTCACCGATGAAGTCTCTGATTTTCAAGGGTTGTTTGTCAAAGATGCTGATAAGCCGATCATCACATGGCTCAAAGATAATGGGAAGTTAGTCAAACGTGAGAACTACAAACATAGTTATCCTTTTTGCTATCGAACAAAGAAGCCCTTGATATATCGTGCTCTTTCCTGCTGGTTTGTTGATGTGACAAAGATCAAAGATAAGATGCTGCATGCAAACGATCAGGTCAATTGGGTTCCGGGACATCTGAAGCATGGCCGTTTTGGCAAATGGTTGGAAGGTGCTCGTGATTGGGCGATTAGTCGTAATCGTTATTGGGGGAACCCTATACCAATATGGAAGTGTGACGGTTCAGATCACATTGAAGTTATCGGTTCTGTAGAAGAACTTGAGAAGAAGTGCGGTAAGAAGGTTGATAACCTCCATAAACAATATGTCGATGATCTGACCTGGCCGAGCCCTGATGGTAAAGGTACCATGCGAAGGATCCCTGATGTCTTGGACTGCTGGTTCGAGTCCGGTTCGATGCCTTATGCACAGAACCACTTCCCCTTTGAGAATAAAGAGGTCATTGATAATCACTTTCCTGCAGACTTCATCTGCGAGGGTCTTGATCAGACAAGAGGGTGGTTCTATACCCTGACAATAATCGCAGCTGCACTCTTTGACACTCCTGTCTCATGGAATATCGTCACAAGTGGTCTTGTCCTTGCAGAAGATGGGAAGAAGATGTCTAAGTCCGAGAGAAACTACTCAGACCCCATGGAGGTCATCAATAACTTCGGGGCAGACGCTCTCCGATTCTTTCTTATGAATTCGGCAGTGGCGAAAGCAGAAGATTTGAAGTTCTCCGAGGCAGGAGTCAAAGAGATCCTGAAAAATCTCATTATTCCAATGTGGAATGCCTATAGCTTCTTTGTGACCTATGCGAATATAGACAAGTATACCGCAAAGAACGGACTGATAGACTACACACCGGGAAATCCTCTTGATCGCTGGATACTCTCCGAGTCAGAAGTACTCATCCTTGACGTGGATACTGCTCTTGATGCGTATGATATCCATAAAGCTTGTGCACCAATCATGAAATTCATCGATATCCTCAATAACTGGTACATAAGAAGATCGCGAAGACGATTCTGGAGATCAGAGAACGATACAGATAAGTTTCAGGCATATGATACACTCTATACGGTCATCATGAAACTGATCCATGTTGCCGCACCGATCATCCCCTTCATCACTGAAGATATCTATCAGAACCTGAAGAGTGATGACATGGCAGAGTCAGTGCACTTGCAGATGTATCCCGAATATAATGAAGAACTTCGAGATATCGACCTGGAAAAGAAGATGGCATTAACTCGTCAGACTGTGACTATGGGAAGAGCTCTACGATCCACACACTCCCTCAAGATCAGGCAGCCGCTCAAAGCGATCTATCTTGTCACCCGGGATAAACAGTCCCAGAAGATCTTAAAAGAGATGGAAGGCATCATCAAAGAAGAACTCAATGTGAAACAGGTGATCATTCGTGATAATGAAGAGGATCTTGTAAGTTATACCGCAAAAGCCAATTTCAAAGTACTTGGTAGAAAACTGGGAAAGAACATGAAAGAGGTCGCAAAACTGATCGAAGGATTTTCGATGTACCAGATCTCTTCCTTGCTCAGCGGGAATACTCATGAGATCACCTATAGCGATGGGACGATAGTATTGGATGCAGATGCTATTGCAGTTCAGAGAACCGAGAAAGAGCATATGAAAGTCCTTAATGAGGGGAATATCACCGTAGGGCTGGATACTGCGATGACTGAAGAACTTCTTTTAGAAGGTATGGCTCGTGACATCATAAGGACCATTCAGAATCTCAGGAAGGAGACAGGCCTGGAAGTCACCGATAGAATAGCATTAACAGTCACTGGTGATGAGATGGTGAATAAGGCCATGGATCTATTCAAAGGATATGTCTGTTCCGAGACACTGTCAACTTGTGTAGAAGATCTTGATACAAGTGAGGCTGTAGCGGCAGAGATTGGTGAACATCATGTCGAGATAACGATCCGGAAGGTATAAGAGGTCTTTGATGGGAACGATTATACGATTGAGAAACTGGCTGTTGCTCTGTGCTGGAGTAGTCTTGATCCTGACAGGGTGTGCCCATACGACTCCGTTCAAGGATGATTACTATTTCAGGGCTCTGGGAAGACCGAGTGAGATGGTAGTCACTATGAACTTGGATAATTCACGTGAACTGTACGAAGAAGTCGCAAAACAGCAGGATACTGCATCTATAGATGCGATAGTCACGCGTAGTGATCGTATTTCTGTTTCGATCGACACACCCTCTGAAGGGTCTGATGAACCTCGTTATTATGGAGGAGTTGAAGGGAACTTTGGCTATCTGACTGCGAACACGGCGTTACTTGTCAGTAAAGATTGGAAACGGCAAGAGAAAGATTCAGTTGCCTATTTTGGTAATGACAACACTGACTTGAAGGTCACGATACCAAAAAATGGGATCGTCATCTTTTCCAATGATGATATCAAAGATGTCTATATGAAGACCTACAAAGAACGTGAATTGTTCATACCCTATAAAATATCACAAAAGATGGGTGAAGGGTTGTTCGGTATGTATTTGGAGAGTCCTGATGATATCATGTATGTGACCGATGAGTTCCCGAGGACGATGCTCTTGAGTATAGACAGCGTTTGGTTAGTGGTAACCGGACAGAAAGATGATTATCGTGTCACCGGTATGGTCGAAACGAAAAACAGGCAGGCATCAAGAGTGTTTGGGACGCTGCTGAAGATGAATTATCTTATGAGAATACGGGCTATGGAAAACCCGATTGGACAATGGCAGGATGATATTCAGATCGATGATCAGGATATCATGATTGAGAACATGTATATAGACAATGAGATGGTCATGGGACTATTCTCAAAAATATTAACAAATCTATAAGGCAGAATTACGGAGGATAGTGCTATGCCGACATATGATTATAGATGTGAAGATTGTGATTATAGGTTCGAGTACTTTCAAAAGATGTCTGATGAGCCTTTGAAAGTGTGCCCGAAGTGCGGCGGTAATGTAAAACGATTGATAGGTGGCGGAATCGGAGTCATCTTCAAGGGAAGCGGCTTCTACGTCACAGACAACAAAAAACCTAACAGTGCAGGATCTTCATCTTCGTCTAAAAAGAAATCTGACACAAGTGATTCAAAGATGATCAATAGTGATTCGAACAAAAAGCAAAAGACAACGGCTTAAATACTAGTGAAACGTTCACACGAATCAGCAGCTTCCCGTAAGAGTCCTTCTATTTCAAGGCTCTTATAGGAAGCTGTCATCGTACCGATATTAGGACGCAAAAGCGGATGTTTGGGAGAGAATACGGTACAGCAATCTTCAAAAGGCAGAATAGAAGTATCAAAAGTCCCAATCTCCCTGGCAGTTTTGATGATTTCCTCTTTTTCCATCCCGATCAAAGGTCGTAATATTGGTAGAGCAGAAGCACTATCTGTATAAGTCAGGCTTTCTAGAGTCTGGCTTGCAACCTGACTGAGAGATTCTCCTGTGACGAGACACGAGGCATGGACTTTATCTGCCACCATATTGGCGATCTTGATCATACAGTATCTCATCAACAGGGTATGTTCAGAACTGTAGGATCTCTTATTGATATGAAGCTGCACTTTGGTGAACGGAACGACAAAAAGATGTAGTCCCGAAAGATATGGAGAGATAAGATCTGCAAGGTCCTTTACTTTTCCCAACGCCTCATCGGATGTGTATGGGTAGGTATGAAAGTATATAGCATCTTGAGCAAGCCCTCTTGCTGCCATACGATAACCGGCTACTGGAGAATCTATTCCACCGGATAACAGAAGCAGTCCCTTACCGGCAATACCTACAGGAAGACCCCCCGGACCTTTTTCCATATGACTGGAAGAGTAGATATAAGCTTTATCACGTATCTCTATGAAGATAGAGACATCAGGAGTGTGGACATCCACTTTACTTGTAGGGAATGCGTCAAGAACCACGCCGCCGACTTCACAAGCTATCTCATAAGAAGAGAGAGGGAAAGATTTGTCAGAACGCCGGGCATTGACTTTGAAACTCAGTGGGGTAGTGGAGAATTGTGGTTCTAAAAGTCTTACCACTTCTTCTTCGATCACTTCAATGATCTTCTCTGTCTTGCTAGTCTTGGAGAAAGCGACAATCCCGGAAGTGGTCCTCAAGGCCTGATGTATGGCCTCTTCGGAACCAGATATCTCATCCAACTCAAGAAAGAACCTTCCTTTTTGTATACGAAACGCCGGGTGGAATTCTTTGAGCTTACGTTTGATATTCAATTTCAGTCGTTTTTCAAAGAAAGATCGGTTCTCGCCTTTTAAGCATATTTCACCTAAACGTATCAGGTACAATTGTCTCTTGTCCATTCGTATCATCCTAAATCATTCAATAATCGTTGTGACTCTTCTATCACACAAGCGGCAAGCACATCAATATCGTTGGATGTGATTGATGGTCCAAAAGAGATTCTGAGAGCAGAATCACAGAGTATCTGATCAATCCCACTCTGTAGAAGGACCCTCTGCATCTTTTTCCGATTCTTTGCGGAACAGGCAGATCCTATTGAGATACTGATCCCTCTATCATCCAGTATACGGGTGAAAACCTCTGACGGGATCTTCGGGATACTCAAGCTGATAATATATGGGGAAGTATGTTCTCTATCTGACAGGAAGCGAATATGAGGATATGCTCTCAGAAGATCATAGAAACGTGATCTCATCGCAAGAGCATGATCGAAGTTCTCTGTACTCCGGCTGAAGTAGGTATGAGCTGTCTGGAAAAAGCTTACAATACTTGGTAAGTCCTCTGTCCCGGGTCTCAAACCGAATTCTTGTCCCCCGCCTGAGGATACAGTCATGAAAGGTCTTTTACTGTAGAGTAACCCCATCCCCTTTGGTCCTTCTATTTTATGGGCACTAGCAGAAGCAGAATCGACATAGGGGAGGTACCTGTCAGTATCAATCTTACCGAATGCCTGTACCGCGTCAACATGCAGGTGGATCTTCTTTTTATGTTTCATCTCAAAATCATCGATCACACTTCTGATTTCTTTAATCGGCTGGATCGTCCCAAGTACGTTATTGACTGCCATCACAAGTATCAGTGAAGTATCGGGAGTAAGTATCTGTGAGAGAGCCTCTGGATTTATCATACCTGATGATGCAGGCAGAATCGTGACCGTATGCCCATGCTGCTTGAAAGCCTGTATGTACTCGTAGATAGAAGGATGTTCTATTCCTGATACGATGATATGTATCTTACGTCTTTTCATCAGGAATGAATCGCAGATGAGTGCATTCGATTCTGTACCACCAGACGTGAAAGTAAGCGTTTTGGCAGGGACCCCAAGAAGAGAAGAGAACTGCATACGAACTCGAGAGAGTGCTTTCCCTGCATGTGTTCCCGGGGAATGTACAGAAGATGGATTGCCAAAGAGTTCTGTGGCTGTTTTCGTATAGGCCTGTAATGCTTCATGAGACATGGGAGTTGTTGCAGCCCAATCAAAATAGTATCGTTTCATATCTGCATCATCATAGAAATAGTCAGATTATGCAACTGCTTAGTTGCATAAATGCCAGTGAAGCAGTATAAAATAACCTATGGAAATAACTTGTACATTAGGGAAATCTGTCACACGTGTAGTGACATCAACACTACCTGAAGTTCTCAGCAAACAACCAAACAGGCTTCTTGTGACTGATGAACATGTGGCAGCTATCTTACCGAAGGGATCGGGGGATCTTCTTGTCCTACCATCTGGAGAGATTCATAAGCGATGGGATAGTGTGGAGAAGATCATAGAGCAGGCATTAGACCTCGGTCTCGGTCGTGATGCTGTCTTCATGGGCATCGGCGGGGGAGTGATCTGTGATATGACGGCATTTGCAGCCTCTATCTATATGCGTGGTGTTGCTGTGGATCTAGTACCTACATCCCTGCTTGCTATGGTAGATGCTTCTCTCGGGGGAAAGACAGGAACAGATTTCAGAAAAGTAAAGAATATCATAGGTACATTCCATCCGGCAGACAAAGTCTATATCTGCAGTGATGCGTTGGCGTCTCTACCGGAAGATGAATACAGGAATGGATTAGCAGAGTTGATAAAACATGCATTTCTCCAAGGCGGCAGACTCATAGAGACGATAGTACAGCTTCGTGAAGTATTGCTGTCACGATCAGATCCAAGGCTTCTGGAAGATCTGATAATCCAATCCATCCTGGTAAAGAAGAGCTTCATTGAAAGTGACCCGACAGAGCGGAATGATCTTCGTGTGAAATTGAACTTCGGGCATACATTCGGTCATGCATTGGAGACGACAGCAGAGCTGTCAGCATGGTCACATGGTGAAGCAGTTGCCTGGGGGATGGCTCGGGCGGTTGAAGCTGGACTTGTCTTGGGAGAGACTGATGAAGCCTATGCACAACTGGTGAAAGATACCCTGAGAGCATATGGCTTTCGCATAGACTACAAAATACCTGCAGATCTACTTGATCACTATATAGAGACCATCTCGCATGATAAGAAAAAACAAAAGGGCGTAGTACGATTTGTCCTGCAGCACAAGCTGGGAGATACATTCCTAAGGACGCTTGATACAGAAATCATAAAAGAGGTCATTAGTAGTTCTCAAAGATGGTAGAGACTGTACGATAGAGCTTGTTGATATGTTCGACTGATTCCTGTGAAGGATCTTTCATCTGAGATATCTCATCCATGAGAGACTGTGCACTATCCAATGCAGTATCAACGGCAGTATGAAAACTCTTTACTACCTTGAACCAATAGATACCTCTGTTGTCGGTATCTATTGTGAGAAAGCCAAGAGCCTTCTTCTTCTTGGCAATCTTACAAAACGAGAAGACCTGAAGAAGATTATCTGAAAGAAGTTTGAGGTCTGTCTCTACAGAGAAATTGCCCTTTGGAGGATAATCCAATATCCCGTTCTGAGGTTTCAGATACGGTACAGTCTTCATGATGCTGGCAAGTCTATCCCCTTTGTGAAGATCGTAGGAATGGTAGGTCACCTTTACTCGGTAATTGCGTACGCTCTTTGGATCCTTCTTATAGTGTTTATAGAGGGTGTCGAGTCGTTCATATGGGATGACGATAAGCTTTTTCTTACCCTTATAGGGAATGATCTCATAGATATCATGATACAGAATAATACGCGATGTCCCAGATTGGGATATGATCTTCTCATGATCTTTCGGGATCTTCCCCTTATTCGTTCTCTTTTTAGATACCGTATCAGAACTAATCTGTGAAATGAAGTCAGGATAGATTTCCTGGATCCATTCTCTGCGTAATACTGACACAGAACGTGCGAACATACGTGATGTCTTTACGATCTCACCTGCAACAATATAGTAAGGAGCCTCTTTGAACATGAAAGAGCCGGGATGAATGTAGATTCTTTCAGCCGTAAGGCTTCGATAGACACCTCTGCCGGCACGGACACAGACAAATTGAATTAATCCCTTAGAGACGGCACACAGATAATCATGGATGGATCCACCACGTGAAACAGGGATCTTGAGGTCTGATATTATTTCCTCAAGCTGCATGACGATATTCACGATCTCTTCGGTCGTCTGGTACTCAAGAAAAAACTGTTTGCAGAAACGTTCACGCTCTCTCCCCGGGTTCTTCTTGGTATAGATGGCAAAGAGCTTCAAGTAAGATACAAAATCACCATAGGCATCAGAGAATGTGCTGTGCTGTTGACGTGATTCAGTCTCATGACCTACTGAAAGCGTAAAAGGAGAGCGTGAAGAGAGAAATGCAGCGGCAATGACGGTTTCATGAATCACATCAGGATACGAGTAGACTGCTTCGACAATCATGCGTGAGTGTCGAGGAAGAAGAGGGAATTCTGTCATGAGTCTCCCTTTCTTGGTCAGCAGATTATCATTGTCCAGAGCATCAAGAAGTTTCAGGGTGTTCACTGCACTTGCTATGCCTTCAATACCCGGAGAAGTAATGAAGTCAAATGATTCAAAGTCATGGATACCTAGTTCAGCCATACGAAGGACGACTTCAGATAGGTCGGTGCGTTTTATCTCTTCAGAGGTGAACATAGCTCGATCTTCAAAATTCTCCCGGGAATAGAGCCGATAGCAATATCCTGCTGTGGTTCTTCCTGCACGACCTTTTCGTTGATTGCTCGAAGCCTTAGAGACTGGGACTTGGATAAGAGAAGAGGTGAACGTGTTTGGATTGTAGAAGTTCATCTTCGCTAACCCTGAATCAATCACCGTAGTGATATTATTGATGGTTATACTCGTCTCTGCGATGTTCGTGGAAACCACTACCTTTACCTTTCCTTCAGGAGTTTCCATGAAGACCTTTTCCTGATCCTCTTTAGGGAGCCTTCCATAGAGTGGGATGATCATGAGACTCTTTGCGAAAGGTTCGTTATAGAGTGCAAGCAGACAGTCTTTGATCATTCTTTCTCCCGGAAGGAAGATGAGAACATCGCCGGAGACTTTGATCTTGATCCGCTTACGAATAAGTTCGACGATCTTGTCAATGAGCTTCTGATAATCATCCTCTACGGAAGGCGGGGTATAGCATGTCTTGATCTGATAGATCTTTGCATCAATATGAATGATTGGACATCCATCAAAATACTCCGAGAAGATCGCAGGATCGATAGTAGCCGAAGATATGATCAGGCGAAATTCCGGACGCTGTACCAGTACCTGCTTGAGAAGGCCTAAGATGAAGTCAATGTTAAGGCTCCTCTCATGTGCCTCATCAACAATGATGGTGCTGTACTTACTCAGCATATTGTCAGCTTTTATCTCCTGAAGGAGAATCCCGTCAGTCATGATCTTCAGTTCAGTCTCAGGTACCGTCTTATCGTTGAATCGCATTTTGTATCCAACGATCCCGGGGATCTTTGCATGGAACTGCTTGGCAATATAGTCACTCACTGAAAGTGTGGCTATCCTTCGCGGCTGGGTGACCCCGATCATCCCATGTGCGGCATATCCCGCTTCATGCAGGATAATAGGCAGCTGTGTCGTTTTCCCTGAACCAGTAGGGCTCTCGACGATGATCACCTGATTCTCTTCAAGTTTCTCTAAAATACGTTTTCGTTCTTTATAGACTGGGAGGTCTTGAGGGTTTATCAAACATTCTTCTCCATATAGGCAGAGATCATCGTGTATACTTCATCTGCCGAAAGATCGCTGTGTTCTTCTCGTTCAGTCAAATTCTTGAGGGTCATGGTATGAGATACAACCTCATCTTCACCAATGAAGAGACCAAACGGAATAAACTTTTTTTCTGCATACTTGAACTGCTGTTGAAGTTTTTTCTTCTTAGGATAGACTTCGACCCGGAGTCCTTTTGCTCGCAGCTCTTGTGCTATAGCATGATACTTACCGCAATAGCGTTCATCAAGACAGAAGATCATAACATCTGCGATCGATGCTGAACTGATAGGACTTCCTATATCATCAAGCGCAGCAAGAAGCCTGTCAAGGCCAATGGAAGCACCTACACCGGGAATAGCTCTCTTTGTGTAGAGAGACGCCAATTCATTATAGCGTCCGCCGGAGCACACAGAACCGATTGTTGGGTTATCATCAAGAATAGTCTCATAGACAATACCTGTGTAGTAATCAAGGCCGCGAGTTATTGACGGGTCAAGCTGAAAATACCCGGAGAGTCCAAGTTCTTCTATGAGAGAGAAGATGTCACGTAAACGTGTTGAATCTGCGCTCTCACCACCTGAGAGCGTCACGATATTCTCGAAAGTCGATGCAAATGATTCCTGCGGCGTGATATATCGAAGAATTCTCTCGGCTGTAGGTCTATCGGTAAGGATGCTCAGTTGATCCAGTACGTTATCTTCTCCAATCTTGGAAAGCTTGTCGACGGTCCTGAGAATCTCTGCAGAATCACTCAGAAGACCATGGTGTTCGAGAAACAAGTTGAATATTCCCCGATGAGAGACTTTGATGGTAAAAGATTCAATACCAATACCTTTGAGAGCATGATACATCAATAGTAGGATTTCAAAGTCTGCGGAGAGGGTATCCACGCCGACGATGTCGAAGTCACACTGGTAGAATTCTCTATAGCGTCCCTTTTGCGTGTTCTCTCCACGCCAGACTTTAGCTATGTGATAACGTTTGAAAGGTTCATAGAGCTCATTGATATGTGCTGCCATGAAACGTGCGAATGGGACAGTAAGATCGAATCGCATAGCAACATCCCGTTTCCCGTTATCGATGAAACGATATATCTGTTTATCAGTTTCGCCTCCTCCTTTCCCAAGGAGAACTTCTGTGTACTCTAATGCCGGGGTATCAATCGGTTCGAAGCCAAAGGATCGGAAATGCATCTCTAAAGCATGAATAAGATCTCGTTTGACCAGTTCCTGCTTAGGAAGTGAATCCCTAAAACCCTTTAAGATTCGCGGCTCAATTATCATGAAAGCTCCTTTGTAAGCCAATTGGTAAAATCAAAAATCTCACTAGTTGTTTTTATTAAAAATAATTGTTATTCTTATCATACTTAAATCTAACTATTTCATCAATCAATGTGAGAATGATATACATGTTAATACGATACAAAATTAATGAACAGGGCAAACAAGTTGCCATTGCAAAGGTATATACGCAGCAGGAACACAAGATACAGCCGCGCTCAGTCGATCAGAATGCACGATTCATCATTGAGCGTCTTACGAAAAACGGTTTCAAAGGCTATATAGTAGGTGGTGCTGTCCGAGATCTCCTGCTGCAGAGAGAACCAAAAGATTTTGACATTGCGACTGATGCATCTCCAAAACAGATCAGGAAGATCTTTTGGAATTCACGTATCATTGGCAGAAGATTCAAATTAGTACATATCTATTTTCAAGAGAAGATCTTCGAAGTCTCTACATTCAGATCATGCCAGAATGATCCTGACAGCGGGAATAATGTGTATGGATCCATAGAGGAGGATGCTCAACGAAGAGATTTTACTCTCAATGGTCTCTATTTTGACCCGTTAGGCAAGCGTATACTGGATTTCAATGATTCCTATAAAGATATCAAGAACCGAAAGATGCGTTCGATAATCCCGCTGAACACGACTTTCGTCGAGGATCCGGTAAGGATGATCCGATGTGTCAAATATGCTGTGTCTACAGACTTTTCTATTCCATTCAGACTCGACAGGGCTATCAAGAAGTATGCAAAAGAAATACGCCTCTGTTCATCTTCAAGGATGACTGAAGAGATCTTCAAGATCCTACAGAGTGGTAACTCTCAGAAGATCGTTGAACGGTTGATGCATTATAAACTTTTTGTCTTGATGCTTCCCGAGATATCCGGCTATATCCAGCATGGTAAGAATAGAATAATAACTCAGGAACTTTTCAAGTCGCTTGAGACTCTTGATTTTGTTATCGCGAAGAATAGACATGTCACACGTGCCAGAATGCTTGCAGGGCTGGTAGATCCTTTTATATCGATTCCCGATGAATATGAGAATAGCCTTATGCTTTTTCGTTCTCTTTTCAAACAGATCAAACAGATCATCTCACCAATGACTCCGCCCAATTATGAAGTAGAGAAGACTGTGGAGTATTTCTTCAAGCATGAAGGGATAAAAGTGCCAAAGAATGCAGTGCGAAAACCTACGGCTATGCAATCAAAAAAGAAACCTCAACAGTACCGAAGGTGGAACAATGTGAAGAGTAACAGTACCAAGAGACGACAAAAGTACCCAAAACTCCAATAGAAGATCAATTTGTCCAGTCGTCTATTTCAATATTGATCTCAGAGATTATGACACCGCCGTAACGTTCTAGATTGTCAGCGATGTAAGTTTGCATCTCGTTCAATGTGCCTGATACTTGAAATTTTATGGGTACTTTCAACTTGATTGATAGTTGATAGCCTTCTGTAGTGTTCTTCATAGAGACTTTCTTGACTTTGACTGTATCATCAAACTCATCAAGACAATGAACGACCATCTGGGTCAAAGCGGCTTCAGACATGGTGATCTTACCGCGTTTCCCGAATTCAGGTCGTACTATGGTTTTCTCAAATACCTTCTTCCTGCTCCAAGGGAATGATATGTTTCTCTTGAAGAATATTCTCATTGAATCGTACACGGCCTGAGGATAGTTTCTTGTTATCTCGATCGTCGGGACGGGTATGACATGCTTACCTTCTGTGTTCCTGATCCTTACAGCCATTGCGATCTCTTCTTTGCTCGCAAGGTCTTCAATCTTGATGATCTTTTCCGGTTCAGGTAATTTTAATCGGGTCGCAATCTTATTGACCATTTTTACTGATGTCCCAACAATGAGGATCTTCTTGAAATTGGTCTTCTGTAAGGTAGAGTAGACTTGATCCCTATGGATATCGTCATCAAATAATGCTGTTTTGATAGCCTTTAGAAATGCTTTTTCTCTTTTTGCCGATTTCCCGGCGATGATCTTATCTCCCTGAATCAACAATCCGTCATCTATAATGAGTTGAATACCATATTTATC
>CAYYPJ010000015.1:0-21472 GCA_964473495.1 uncultured Spirochaetales bacterium | reverse complement strand
TGTACAGAGTATACTAATAACATGCAGCATATTGAAAAACGCCTTATACCGATACTTAGGATTCAGATTGAACAGAATATCTCAACACAGCCAAGTCAAGCTTTGGAGCTTTGTGAGGAGCTTCTGAGATTTGCTACTGAGACTGATGATCCGACCCTTTACGGTGAAGCGATATTCTATCGGGGGAAAGCATATTTAACCCTGAAGAAGATCGATATCGCACAGACAAACTTTGAAGAAGCCCTTGTGTTCTTTAAGAAAACCGATGATAAAGCAACAGTGTCTCTAGCTTTGAATGCCCTTGGAGCCGTAAGCCAGCTTAAGAGGGATCGTACGGGTGCAATACGGTATTACCATGCCGCACTGCAGGCTGCAAAGTATTCAGAGGGGGGAACAAGCCTCTATAAACCGCTCGTCAACCTTGCACAGATATTCTATGCGGATCATACCTATTCAAAGGCCTTGATGTATACGAAGCAGGCCATTACCATTGCAGAGCAATGGGAAGTGAATCAACCAAAAGCCAGACTTTACCATATGGCGGCAAAACTCTATGAAGAGACAGGATATCTCATACAGGCTAGAAGCAGTTGTATTGAAGCAATCAGACACGCAGAGAGTGAACATTCAAAATCATTATATGCTACTGGAAGTATGACTCTTGCCATGATTGAAGTGCAGAATGGGAATTATACCCAGGCAGAGACGCTCTTACAGGCACTTATGCAGTATTCGCAAAAGTATGAACTTCCTAACACTGAGTCTCTCAGTGCGATAGAGCTGGTGAAGATCTTGTTTCGAAGAGGAAATCATAAGCCGGCATTCACGATCTTGATCGATCAGGTCAATAAGATCCGTAAGAAGCCGGAACAATATTCTCCTCAAGCCTATCAGGTCTTTAAACTTATTGGTGATTACTGCAGATTCGTACAACAGGATATTGAAGCGGCTAATCGATACTATAGACTCTATCTCAATTTAACAAAGGGCATATGGAAACGATATTTGACCAGCTGATAACTCAACTGCAGGATCCTCGACACATAGCAGTATTTCCCTCTGAAGTGACTGCCCGTGCATGGTTGACCTATCTCTTGATCTCTCCAGAACAACAGGAGTATCGAGCGATACGTGAGGATAGGATCATCTCTTGGGATCATGTGAAAGAGCAGTTGTTCCCAAGACGGGACACACGGATTCCGGCAAATCGTATGTATCGGATGATCTTTGCACAGATCATTTCCATTGAGAATGCGAAGCATCCGTTTCTTTCCTATCTCATACCACGGGCCTATGCGGTGAATTCATCGTCATTCATACGTACGATCATGGGGCTTTGTCCGGTTCTTGATGAAGTCAAACGGCAGTTGTCTTATTCCACTTCGTTCGTGACTCTCTCAGAAGATATCACGCTCCTTGATGAGAAGTACCATACATTTCTCGATAAGCACGGACTCTTTGAGCCCTCTTTTGAGTTAGAATTGCTCGATCGTAGTCAGGCAGAGGCTGTTGGTAAACGGTACACACTCTATTTCCCTGCGGTCATGAAGGATTACCGGCAACTGCAGCCGCAGCTGGATACTGCTCCTTTCGTCACGACACGATCTGTGACTGCTGTTGACTTTGCGGTGCCGATGCTGCATCTATATCAGAATAGTAGTATCGAGATTGCCGGGTCTCTCTCCTATGTGGAGGATCTGCTCCAAAACGATGTTCCCGCAGAACAGATAGTACTTACCCTTGCTGATTATACCAGTATGTATACTGACTTAGCACATCAGGCACGATTACGGGGGATCCCTCTGCAGTTTCGCAGCGGGAGACCTCTGACCGATTTTCCCGTATCCGGTCTCTTTCGTGATATCCATCAGGTCGTCCGTGAACAGTTTTCCCTCTCTTCGATGAAACGGCTGCTCCTGCAGAGAAGTTATCCTTGGAAGGATAGGAAGGCTAATCAGAAACTTATACAGGCAGGGATAAAGGCATCCTGTCTAAAGAACTATGTCAATGAGCAGGGGAAAGAGGTCGATGTCTGGGTACAACGTCTAAGACGTCAGAAAGACGACTCGCTGCTTGCTCACTATAAGCTAGTGAAAGAGAGCTGCAGGGTATTGGTATCATCAGCTGATATGAAGAGACTCTGGAGGAATCTTCATACCTTTCAGCACACACTGCTTATTCCCTATGTGCAGGATCATAACGATGAAGCAAGTGCTGTATTCTCCTACTGTATCGATCAGCTGCAGAAACTTGTTGATGTCTCTAAACGATTAACGCTTCCTGAGGGATTCCCGGTCTATGCTGCCTGGCTGACGATGCTTGAATCTGTCTGGTATGTGCCTCAGCAGCCTGCAAGTGGCATATCGGTCTATCCCTATGGGGTCTCTGCCGGTATACCTGCTGCCTGTCATATGCTGATCGGTATGGATCAGGCACATACGGCTATGATCGATGACCCCTATGTGATCTTTTCTGATCAACAGCGGAAACAGTTGGGATTAACCCCTTATGATATGACTTCTGAACTTCTTACTGTCTATCTGCATTCAGGCAGACAGATCAGATGTTCCTGCAGCAGAAAGACCCGCAGCGGACAGCAGATTCCTGCGAGTCTGTTTGTGGAGCATGACATGATCAGAGAAGAAGAGGGGGATATCTATCCGGGGGATCCATTCAAAGAGGAGCTGCGCTACTGGGAAGGAGGTCAAAACGGTTCTCCATTCCCTAGACGTATATATCCAGTACAACTGAGAGGTTTTACCGCTGCAGATAAGAGCGTCCTTCAGAAAAAACAGTTGGATCTCTCTAGGAAGAGTGCTCCTTCCAAGCAGTTCTCTGCACGCTTTTTCGATGATATACGTGATGCCCAAGGGAATATTGTTATTTCCCCGACATCTCTTGACCGTTTTATGGGATGTCCATTCTCCTGGTTCATCACCTATGGGTTACGCGTGGGTGAGGAACAGTTCGAATCTGAGTATACCGATGCAAGATCTCAGGGTATCTTGATCCATTCCTGTTATGAGCGATTCTTTTCCTGGATCGAGGATCACGAAGGAGGGGTGTTCTCTTCAAAACATATTGATAGATATCAGGAAGAACTGGGACTGATCATTGATGAGGAACTTGATCGGTATCACCGGCGATTCGATGCTCCTGCAGACGCTGCATTCTATGGAGTTGCTCACTATCTCATAGAGAAGCTTCCTGCACTACTGGAAAATGAAGTGAAGATTCTTGACGGATGGAAAGTCGAGAGCCTGGAATGTAAGATATCGCTGGCGGACCCTGAGAAGCAGTATATGCTTGAGGGACGTATAGATCGGGTTTGTCGTCATGGACCTGGACGAGATGTTGCCATCATAGACTACAAGAAGAATAATTGGGTCAAGGTTTCCAGCTTTGGTCCTGATTCAGAGCGTCCGGGATCCTATCAGCTGCCGTTCTATACCTATCTGATCGAGATGGAGCATCCAGGTACTACAGAAGTCGTCTATGCACTCTACTATGATGTCACAAAAGGGAAGTATGTGAAGATCCTTCCTTGTACCAAGGGGAAGCTGCAGATAGATCGTGACCGATTCGATGAAGTGATTCATTCTATGCTCTCTGATATCCAGCTTATGACTCATCGTATCAAGCATGCTGCGGTACAGATTCCTCCCGGGGCCGGTAGTCAGTGTGGTAGTTGTCAATTCAGAGATATCTGTCGAGGAAGGTTTACCATACGATGAACAAAGATGTATCAGCGGTCATAGAGCAGATCCTTAAGGGAAACCATCTCGATAAGAACCAGAAGGAAGCAGTCCTCGCAGATAGGAACACTGTCGTTTCAGCTGGTGCCGGATCAGGTAAGACTACTGTCCTCGCGTTTCGGTTCCTGCGTCTGGTCCTGGAAGGGAAAGCCCATGTTGACCAGATCCTTACCCTGACCTTTACCCGGAAAGCTGCAGCAGAGATGCATGAGCGTATACATAGTATGATGCTTGCTCATAAAGATCAGCCGCAGATTGCCTATGAGTTAGCATCGTTCGAGCATGCAGAGATAGCTACTCTGGATAGTTTCTGTTCTCAAATAGTGAAGAGCGATTGCAGACGGTACGGATTTTCCCCTGATCTCATCCAGGATGAGGATAAAGCCAAAGAGCTTGCCTCAAGTACTGCACTCTCGTTTATCCACACCCACATGCATCATCCCGGTATACAGCATTTAATAGCTGTATACTCGTTTACCCGTCTCTATAAGGAGATTCTTACCCCTCTTGCAGCATATCATATGTGCCCCTCTCGTGTTATCGACTTTGCCCTTGCCGGTAAAGATCAGATTGAAGAACTCAAGAAGGAGTTGAGAGGCACAACGAGCATGATTCAGATGTATGCTGATGCCATCATGGATATAAATCCAAGGACTAAACTGATAAAAGGTGCCCAGGAGTTTATGGAGATACTTCTTAATGGACTTCTTTCCAATCTGTCATCGGAGACATATGGATCTGCATTCGAACAGTTTGCTGTTCTGCCCCCACTCCCGAGAGTCCCCGGAAAGGCGACAGCCGAAGATCTCATGCAGTTGAAAGAGTATCTGGTAGAATTCAAGACGATCTGGCCTAAGTTCAAACTTGAGCTCTATATGCTTGCCAATGAAGATATCATGGTAGAGATCTATGGACTCCTGGATGAGTTCCAAAAGCAGTTCCTCGCCAGTAAGCGAGCTGCCGGTGTTCTAACCTTCTCTGATGTCTCTCAGATGGCCGTCGATATCTTGATTGAGAATACGGAACTGCGAAGTTACTACAAACAGCGTTTCAGTCATATCATGATAGATGAGTTTCAGGATAACAATGACCTGCAGAGGCAACTGCTCTATCTGCTCGCAGAACGTGATGATCTTCTGCAGGATGGTATACCGGGTGCAAATGAGCTTGAGCCGAATAAGCTCTTCTTTGTAGGGGATGAGAAACAGTCCATCTATAGATTTCGAGGTGCTGATGTCAGTGTCTTCAAATCATTAGCTCATGAGCTGACTGAACAGGGCGGAGATGCTTTGTCGCTTGTCACAAACTACCGCAGTGAACCGGGACTGATTAAGACCTTCAATACGATCTTCCCGAGGATCATGGAGAATCCCGAGAGGACGTTTGAAGCAGCCTTTGAAGCACTTGGTACAAGAAAGGCGAACAAATCCATCATGCCTCAGATACGTCTATGCATCAAGCAGAAGGGGGAGCTTGAGTTCTCTTCATCTGATGATGATGATACCGCGCCGATGATCGATGATACCTTACTTGATGATGAGACTGCCGTCCATGACGATGAGGCTGAAGCTTGGTATCTTGCCCGGTATATTCATGAGATGGTCTCCTCCCGTTCTCTCAAGGTCTTTGATACTGAGAAGAAGATAACGAGACCGGTCAAGTATACTGATATCGCAATTCTTATGATGACACTATCGAACCAGATGCGCTATGAGCGTGCATTACGGGGGATGGGAGTCCCCTTTTCCACCCAAACGGTACGAGCACTCTATCTTGAAGCTCCCGTCAATGATATCTATCAGATGCTGCAGTTGATCATCTATCCCCATGATCGTCATGCTTTTGCCGCTTTGCTACGATCTCCATTCGTACAACTCGATGATGATCTTGTCTATGAGGTACTTGCGCATATGCATGAGCAGCCTGAACTTGAAGTCTTCGATCAGAGCATTGAACAGTTGTTCACGATGCAGATATACGATGGACATGGAGTGGATCCTGCTGAAGTACAGCGAATCGAGGCATCCTATGCACGCTATGTGAAGGCTCGCGATACCTATCATGAAGTCGTTGCTCTTTCAGCTGTACGAACTCTTGCAGAGTTGATTGAGTATATCTGGTATACGAGCGGGTATCGGTATCATATTATGCGGATGCCTCAGCATCATCGCTATGTGGAGTACTATGACTATATGAGAGAACTCGCACTGATGTCAGAGAAAAAAGGGGAGACTCTTATTGAATTCCTTGACGGGATAAGAGGAAAACTTGGTAATAATGAGCGTATTTCCGATCTTGAGTTGATGAAAGAACGTAACGACGGCGTACAGCTGTTAACGATCCACAAGTCAAAAGGGCTGGAATTCCCCGTAGTCATTCTCGTGAACACGGGGAATAAGGGGAGATCAAATAATGAACCTGCATTCTTCTTCCCTGAAGGTTCTGATTCTCCTGTGATAAGTTTTATGCCGAAGATCAAAGTGATCGGGCAAAAATGGGCAGCGAACTACTTCTATTATCGCGAGAAGGAGATGCTGGAGAAAGAGCATAAGGCAGAAATGAAACGTCTGCTCTATGTTGCCATGACTCGTGCGAAGTCTCATCTGATCATTTCCGGGTGTCATAGTAGACCAGGAAAGACCTGTCAGGATGGGTCTCCAAGGAATCTGCTTGATCTGATACTCTATGGGTTCGGTATGGGATCACAAGATCCTCTTTCTTCCTATGATACCTTTCAGCTTCCATCCTCTTCTTCCTCTGTTGAAATCGAAGCTCTGCGGATCGGGGATTTTACTGAACATCAATTGCAGACGATGCGGCATCATGAATCTTCTGTCTATAAGCAGAAGTTAACACAGCAGATGTATGATAAAGCCGAAGTGATCTCGTATCATGAGACTCTTCAATCGATCGGGGTGACGGACTATGTGGACTCACTGGGCAGGGAGGATGGTATCCTTCCTGTAGAGCTGCTGCCCGCCTTGGCCTCTGACGGATTAGTACCCAGGGAACTTATATCTTCTTTTGGAACCTTTTGTCATTTGCTTATTGAGACTGCAGTCAATGAGATCCCGCAGGAACCGGAGTTACCGACTGATCTGCTGGCCTTATCGGTGAGCGATAGAGATGTGATTCGAAAGGATGCGTATATATTGCGGGATCATTTTCTGCAGTCAACATTCTTTCAGAAGGTCAAGCGAATGCAGGATGTCATTATTGAGTCTGAAGTTCCCTTCATGATGAGAAAAGATTCGGAAAGGATGTTGCTGAGAGGAAAGATAGACCTGATGGTCGAAATGGCGGATGATGTCTATGTCATAGACTTCAAGACCGATGCGAAGATCATCCCTGAAAGCCATCAGGCACAGTTGGATCTTTATATGGAAGCTGCGGGTGACTATACCGAAAAGAGAGTTCATGGTATGATATGGTATCTCAGGGACAAGGAGCAGCAGGGATGGGAACTAAAGTGATACGTGAATACGAGAAGCGATACATGGTTGACGAAGCAAAGGGGCTTCTCGATGAGGCAGAAGTCCCTTCAATGATCACAGCCGATGATGCCGGCGGGTCCTACCCGCAGATCCCCTTTACCAGCGGGTATCGTATCCTCGTTCAGGAAGAAGATGAAGAGCGCGCTGAAGAGGTGTTGGAGGTCCTCGGACCGTATACGCCCCCCAAGGGATTAGGGTTGTTTCGAAACTAAGAAGAGATCATAGATGATCTACTGCATCAGCTATTTGTACTAAAGCCTTTTCTAATCGAGAAGCCGGCGTTCCAAAGTTAATACGCACAAAACCCCTGCCGTCTCTACCAAACCAGAGGCCGTCATGCAGAGCTACATGTGCCTCTATCCCGAAAAAAGAAGCAAGTGTCTTATAATTTCCTCTGATCTTGGGAAGAAGAGCGTTACAATCGATAAACGCGATGAAGCTCGCCTCAGGTCGTACTATATGGAGTGAAGGGATATGGGTCTCAAAGAAATGTTCCATCATGGTGAGATTATTCTGCAGATAGTCGATAAGTTCATGAACCCACGATTCCCCGTCATCGTAGGCTGCCTGTGTCGCGGCCATGGCGAGGATTCCCGGATTCTCGATAGATGACCGTCTGAGCAGGGCTGCATATGCCTTTCTTTGATCTTGATCCGGAATGATGGCACAGGAGAGATGTTCACCTGCGATATTGAAGGTCTTGGAAGGAGCCATGCAGGTGACAGGACTCTGATTGCGGAGCTGCTTGAGGGATGAGAAAGGGATATGATCATGATCAGGGTGGTGAGATCAGCATGTATCTCATCAGATATGATCTTAACATCATAGGTATCGCACAACTCGTTGACCTGCTCGAGTTCTCTTCGTGTCCAAACCCTGCCGGTTGGGTTGTGAGGGCTGCAGAAGAGCATCATAGTCGTCTCAGGGCAGGAGAGCTTCTCTTCAAGATCCTTGAAATCCATCCGGTAGGAGTGTGTGAGTTCATCATAGATCAGAGGGTTATCGACTGCTGCTCGTCCATGACTTTCAATGATGCGGTAGAATGGCTGATACACCGGTGTCTGCACCACGATTCTGTCCCCCGGCTGTGTGGAGAGCAGGATAAGATATGCAATGGATGAGATCACTCCGGGAGAGAGTACAACCTGCTCCTGAGGGATCTTCCATCCATGGCGTCGTTCAGTCCATGAGCAGAATGACGTACGTGTCTTTTCAAGTGCATGTGGGGACGGATAGCCGAATATACCGTGAGAAATACGGGCATGGAGGGCTTCGATGACCTCCGGGGGAGACTGAAAATCCATATCAGCTACCCAAAGGGGAATGGAATCACCTCTTCCGACAAGGTGAGCGAGTATATCACTATCCCATTTCACCGATTCTGTCTGAGTACGATCTATGATCGTATCAAAAGTATATCTGCTCATAGACGGTTATCTCCAATATGCTGTTGCTATCTGTGCAGCTATCTCTGCGTTGTTCTTGACGAGTGCAATATTTGCTTTCAGACTCTCGCCGCCGGTGAGTTCTTTTACGCGATCAAGCAGGAATGGCGTCACCTTCTTTCCGGTAATATGCTGTATGTGTGAATCTGCGATGGCCTGTTCGATGGCTTGATCTATGAACTGTTTGTCCATAGCGTATGCTTTCGGAATAGGGTTTGTGATCATCACTCCGCCATCAAGGCCATTGTCCCATTTAGCATGAAGGATATCAGCACTCTCCTGCGGGGTATCGACACGATAATCGACAGATAGACCGCTTCCCCGTGTATAGAAAGCCGGCAGTTCATCAGTCCTGTATCCCAGAACCGGGACCCCAAGCGTCTCAAGGTACTCAAGGGTAAGCTGAAGGTCGAGGATCGATTTTGATCCTGCAGATATGACTGCTACATTGGTTCTTGCAAGTTCCTGCAGGTCCGCGGAGATGTCGAAACTCTGCTGGGCACCACGATGGACACCGCCGACTCCACCAGTGGCAAAGATCCTGATACCGGCCATATCGGAACATATCATGGTAGCTGCTACTGTCGTTGCAGCATCAAGGTGTTGAGCAAAGATGGCCGGAAGGTCTTTTCTGCTCGCTTTCACGATATTCTTGGCAGTTCCCAGGAATTCCAACTGATCAGGTGAGATTCCAATATGGATGATCCCATCGAGGATCGCGATGGTTGCGGGGACTGCTCCGGCATCGCGTATGGTCTGCTCAAGTAATTTTGCAGTCTCGATATTCTGCGGATAGGGCATTCCGTGTGATATGATCGTTGTCTCCAATGAGACGATTGGTTTTTTTTCTGCAAGAGCCTCTTGAATCTCATCTGTGATGTTCAATAATGATGATTTCATATACTTCTCCTGATGGTGATCGTTATGATCTTCTACCCTATTATACATAGAATGACCTCCTGCATATACCCATTCGGGAGGATTTATGGATTAAGAAAGAGCACTGATCAGGAAGCGTTTTACCAGAGACTGCCGGGAAACAGAGTAGGATCCTGTATGCGGTCAAAATGGATCTCCAATGGTATGTCCGGCAGAAAAGTATTCAGGAGGAGAAAACCACAGGTCGGGCAGGTACGAAACCCATATGAAAGATGCAGCAAAGTACTGTATCCCAATTCGGGTTTATGAACTTGATCTCTTTATCGTCTCTCTTCTGCATATCTGACAGAAACCAAATATCTGAATCATGTTCATCCATCAGGGTCGGTGCAGTGCAGTCCTCTCTTTCTCTACTTCGAGATCCTGTTGAATAATTCTATTGCCGCCTTTTGAAAGACCGGATGGACAGCATCTGCAGCAATCTCTATAAGAGGTTCTAATACAAATTCTCTATTTTGCATATCGGGATGAGGTATTATCAGGTTAGTTTCTTTTATGATCCTTTGCCCAAATAAAATAATATCCAGATCAATTATTCTTGGTCCCCAATGGATCTTTCTCACTCTACCCATATCGGTTTCAATTTGTTGTAGTTCTTTCAATAATTGGTCAGGTTCTCCTGGAAACGTAACTTTCGCGACCCCATTCAGGAAATAATCTTGATCCTCATAGCCGTAGGGCTTCGTCCTATACCAAGAAGAGGTCTTTACTATGGCAATTCCCCTTGTATTCATGAGTTGCAATGCTTTCTCCAGGTTTTCCCGCTTATTACCAATGTTAGTCCCTAAAGCTACAAAGATGTCCTCATGGTCCATGCTGTTATATCTCCTTGCATGCATGAAGCATATCAATAAAACGTCTATTCTCACCTACATCATGTACTCTAAGGATGTTGGCACCTCTGTCTATGGCGATCGCTGTCGCAGCTAAAGTTCCCTCTAATCTTTTATCTACAGGTAACTGCAGTACATCTCCAATAAAAGACTTACGAGAGACGCCTATAAGTACAGGTGAACCAAATATCTTGAATTCATCCAAATATTTGAGTATTTCCAAATTATCCTGCAGCCGCTTGCCGAAACCAATTCCCGGATCTAAAATAATCTGCTCTCGTCCGATACCGGATTCTTCTGCATATTGGATCCTTTCACTGAAATATTCGCATAGTTCTTTTACTACATCCGTGTAAAATGGATCCTTCTGCATATGTTTCGGTTCCCCTTGTATATGCATGATAATGACAGGTGCTTTGGTATCAGAAACAACTTTTGCCATATGTGTATCAAAGGTCAATCCACTTATATCATTTATGATATCAGCTCCGGCATCCAGTGCTCGCCTGGCAATCTCTGATTTATAGGTATCTATTGAAATAGGGATATCAAGATTCTTACGGATCAGTTCTACTGCAGGGATGATCCGATCTAGTTCTTCCTCTAAGGGGACTCTTTCAGACCCTGGTCTGGTTGATTCTCCTCCTAGATCCACTATATCCACCCCTGCGTTGATCATTTCTTCGATTTTCTTAAGTAATAGACCTCTATCGGTAATTCGGCTGTCAGGATAAAAGGAGTCAGGGGTGAGATTGGCAACGCCCATTACTAACGGCTTCCCCCAGACGTTCAGACTTTTTCCTGTGCGGGGCAGGATCATATCCTGTTTACGTTCTTTGGCTAGATCAAGATTCAATGCTAATGCTTCTTTTAGCCGGGGAAGATTCCCATATGGGATATGGTCTAATTTATCTAGTAACTGCCTGAACGTTTTCACCGTACCCATCAGTAATGCATCGGTGCTGGCGACTTTGCACGTGACGCAGTCCTTGTGAACGATAAGATCTCCTCCACGAGAGAGAAGTTCCTGTTTCAGGATATTTGCCGCTCCGGGTCTTAGCCCGTATGCCTTAAAATATAATATTTCGGATTTGTTTGCAAAATATGGTAACGAGCCAGTATCAGCACCAATTCTCTTAATCTCCTGTTTTATTTCTCTTTGACAAGATAAAGCCCTGACCAGCATGTTATTGTTCTTCCTTTTGTCTCTCTATTGAGGAAAAGACATTATGATTATGAATACTCTCGAAGTTCTTTACAAAAATCTTATACCAGCTTATTCGATTGTCCTGGTCTAATCTGATTGCCATCTCTCTGAGTATATCTTCCACAAAGCGGGGATTCTCATAAGCGCTTTCGGCAATATATTTTTCATCTACTCGTTTTATTAACGGGTATATCTCAGCTGATGCTGTGCTCTCAGCCATGTGGACTAATTCTTCTATCCATACTACATGGTTCATTCTTACTTGAACGATAAGGTTACCCCTTTGACTATGACCGCCGTACTTGCTTATTTCTTTAGAGCACGGACAAAAGGTATGAATGGGGGTGGAAACCTCAAGAATCAGATCAAAATCGTCATTCTTTTCCGCAATAAAACGACATTGATAGGGAAGAAGAGATTCAGCTTTAGAGATCGGGGCCTCTTTTTCGATAAAATAGGGGAAACTTATCTCAATTGCGGATCTAGTAGCATTGAATTTACTCAGCATAGCCAGAGTGATCTTCTTCAGTGTTACTATTGACACCAGCTTGCAATCTTCATGTATTATTTCTAAGAAACGACTCATATGTGTACCACGAAGATATTCTGGTAAATCTACTGACATCTTTATCTTTGCAATTGTTGATTGTATTTGATTGTTCTTATCCATTACCTGAATCGGATATTCCAGATCGTCAATACCAACTTTATCGATATAGATGTTTCTCGAATCGCTTTCTTTTTGCACATCTTTCAAACATTCATTCTTCATAGCTTATTTTTCCCTATATGCAACAAAACTGGTCGGTGTTTCCCACAATCTTACTTCACTTAAATGATAATCCTGTCCCTGTAACTCTTTCTCCAACTTGTTCCATATCCAGTAAGCAATATTCTCAGTACTAGGCTGCTCAAAAAGATCATTCAAACTGGTATGGTCCAATATATCTAGAACATGTTCTTTCACGATAGATTTCATTAGAGCAAAATCCAGAACCATATCATCCTCATTGCGTTTCCCTTCAACCGTTATTTGTAATTTATACGTATGTCCGTGTAGGGCTTCACATTTACCATGGTATTTTGTCAAGTAATGGGCTGCGTCAAAAGTAAATTCTTTAGTTATAGCAAACACGTCTATCACCTGCTTTTTCTGTTTCCGGACTTATGATCGTATCAAGAAAAGTAACTTAAGATGTATGGGTCTTAACGTATTCTTTTCTTTTCCCTTCTTGAAAATACTAGTTGTGAGTAATCAATCTGACGTATTTTACCATTGAGATTAGAATTGTCAATCCCCTTCGAAATCTTAAGGATCCTATGATGCCTCTGTTCCCATGTGTATCCGTGAAGTAGAAGTCCGATGGATGGGAATATTGGCGATCTTGTGGTAAAATATCAGATATAGAAAGAGACCAGTTATTATTAGGAGAATAGTATGATGGATGAACTGCAGAATGGATTGGATCATGCGATTGTAGGGGTACAGGCACAGCCGATCATAGATGCGATTAGTGTACATCTTGACCATTGGAGACTTACCATGCCTGCGGTCCCTCCTCTTGTATTTGATTTCGGATTGGGAGAGTTTGCACGTATCGGTGAAACCGAGTTCTGGATTGCCAATGAAGCCGAACATGGATACTGTGGGAAATATCTGTTTCTGTTCAAAGGACAACGATGTCCTGAACACATGCATCTGATTAAGCATGAGACCTTCTTTATCGTAAAAGGTAAGATTCTCATGGGGTATGGGAATAAGGAACTGACTATGGGACCCGGCGATGTACTCCCTATACCAAAAGAGGTTCTCCATACCTTTATCGCAGAAGAGACCTCATTGATCCTTGAACTCTCAATGCCTGGGATAATCGCAGATAACTACTTCACTGACCCTCGATTGGGCTATAACGTATAGAAGTGTGCTTTTGTCCCTTCTCTCTGAGATAGCTGCATGGAGGAAGCGATGGAGAAGAACATTGATATGCATCTGCTTGGGATGCCAGGAGGTGTCTTATCGTGTACGGAAGAGGAGGCAGGGAGAAACCCTGCCTCTTGTGTGCTTAAATCCATTATGTGCTTAAAAGATCCTCATCGGTGGCATACTCTTCTTGTTTGAGATCGTGAAATTTCTTAACGAGGGAATCGACGGTAAGACACCTTTTCTCTTCTCCGGAGACATCAAGGATGATATCGCCTTTATCCATCATGAGCAGGCGGTTGCCGTAGTCGATAGCCTGTTTCATGTTGTGAGTGACCATCATAGCTGTGAGATTGTAGTCTATGATGAAGTTCTTCGTCAATTCGAGGACGATCTGAGCGTTTCTTGGATCGAGTGCTGCAGTATGCTCGTCAAGAAGCAGAAGGTCAGGTCGTGATATAACCGTCATAAGGAGGGTCAATGCCTGTCGCTGTCCACCGGAGAGCAGCCCGACATTATCTTTTAGTCTGTTCTCCAGCCCCATGGATAATAGTTTCAGTTCTCTTTTGAAATCTTTACGTATCGAGGCATTCAGGCTTATCTTCAATCCTTTGAAACCTTTTTTACTGCAGATGATCATATTGTCCTCGATGGACATATTTGACGCAGTGCCAAAGGTCGGATCTTGAAAGATCCGTCCTATATACTTTGATCGCTTATATTCCTGTACATGAGTGACATCCTTCTCATGAATCTTAACTGTTCCGCTGCTGGGAAAGAGTGATCCTGAGATGAGGTTCAATAATGTCGTCTTTCCGGCACCATTACTTCCCACGATGGTGATGAAATCCCCACGATTGACCGTGAGCGAGAGATGGTTGATAGCCGGATTCTCATTGATCGTCCCGGGATGAAAGACTTTTGATATATGTTCAAGTTTAATCATGTTTAGCCCTCCTCCTCTGTCCGGCAGCATCCTGCCCCTTCGCAATGACAAGTGAAACGATGACAAGTACACTGGTAATGAGTTTCAGGTCACTCGGAGTCATGTGGATGTAGTAGCCGTAGTATCGTCCAAAGAACATAAGTCCCTTGTAGAGGATAGCCCCGAGTACAACCCGCAAGGTGATGAAGAATATCTTATTCGATCGCAGCAGGAACTCACCCAGCATGACAGCAGCCAGTCCCTCGACTACCATTCCCTGTCCAAGTTTTGCATCGGCAAATCCCTGATACTGCCCAAGGATAGCGCCGGAGAGGGCGACTAATCCATTGGCTAGTGAGAGTCCGATGACTTTAACTGTTTCCGGGTTGACTCCATTTGTCTTTATCATCTGTTCGTTGTTTCCTAGGGCACCCATCGTGATTCCCAGGTCAGTCCTGAAGAATATATCGATCAGTATCTTGATGATCCCGACAAAGAGGATCATAAAGATCAAAAGTGTGTATTCTCTCGGAAAAGATCCCCCGAGATGAATCACCTTGGAGATGATGGTGTCAACACGCAGCAGTGCGATGTTCGCCCGGCCGCCGAGGATCCTTATGTTGATAGAGTACAACATCGTCATTACCAGGATTCCTGCTAACAGCCCCGGGACCTTGAGTTTATTATGGATGGTGGCAGTGATCGCACCGGCAATCGCGCCGCCAATGAAAGCGAGCAGCGTTGCGGCAAAGATGCCAAAGCCGTTTATGATGCACATTGCAGCTATTGCTGCACCAGTGGCAAAAGAGCCGTCTACCGTCAAGTCTGGGAAATCCAGGATCCTGAAGCTGATAAACACGCCCAATGCCATAATGGAGAAAATGAGACCGTCGACAAGTATTCCTTCAATCATATCAGTATTATCTTTCTACTCCGTTTTCTATTACTACAGAGGCATTGTTTACTATTTCTTCAGGAATGTCGATGCCCAATCTCTTCGCAACATCAAGATTCACCCACAGCGATATATCAGAAGGATCTGTCATATAGACTGTGCCGATTTCTGCAGGATCAGTACCGTCAAGGACCTTTTTGATAAGGTGTCCGGTAGCTCTTCCCATCTTGTAGTAGTCAAAACCCCAGGCAAATAGAACATCAAGACCTTTAGTCGAGGTAGGATCCGCAACTAAGACCGGGATGCCCTTTGTGTTAGCCACATCAACGAGAGAAGGCAGTGCAGAGACAACGGTGTTGTCAGTTGACACATAGATGCCGTCAACCTTGTTGGCAATCGCCTGAGTTGCCTGTCTTACTTCAGAAGTGTTGGTGACTGAAGAAGGAATGAATTTGATACCGAGATCTTCACAAGCGGCTTTTGTCAAGTCTGCAAGCAGGACGGCATTTGCTTCACCGCTGCAGTATATATGACCAAGTCTAGTCACACCGGCGAGGTCTTTAAGCATCTTTATCTGTGATTTGACCGGTGTCATATCTGATACACCGGTAACGTTATTCAATCCGACATCATATGAGTCCACCAGTCCTGCAGCCACAGGGTCAGTCACTGCAGAATAGATGACGGGAATGTCGGTAATGGTATTTGCCAGTGCCTGTGCGGTCGGGGTTGCGATACCGACTGCAATATCTACTTTGTCTGATTTGAACTTCTGAGCGATAGAAGCTGCTGTAGAAATATCGCCATTGGCATTCTGAAGGTCATAGAATGCATCAACACCATCTTCAGCTAGAGCATCCTGGATTCCCTGTTCTACCGCATCAAGAGCGGGATGCTGAATGATTTTCGAAATACCGATAGTGATCTTTTTATCTTCCTGTGTTCCCTGAGCAAATATCGGGGTCAGAACTAACAGTGATAACATAATCAATACTACTACTTTTTTCATAGGTCAATAGCCCTCCTTGATTCTTAAAATTCAATATACGGCAGAAGATATGTTTTGTCCACACTGTATGCAGTTTTATGTATAAGAATTGTATATTAATGCATAGACGGTAGGATGCAGAGATGTCTTTGTCGGTCATGGCTGGATGATCAGTTCCTGTATTGTCTTTATGATATAAGCTGTATCATCTTCTGAGATATCAAGATGAGTGACCATTCGTATGGTATGGGCACCAGTAGCGAAACAGAGGATATCCTTATCGGCTAAGAGATTGACCACCTGCTGTGCCGGTGTATCTATGGTTTTGAAGAAGATGATATTTGTCTCTACCTGTTGTGGTTCTATCCCTGCCCAGGAAACTGCCGCAAGGGCTTTGGCGATCTGTTGAGCATGCTCATGATCTTCCTGCAGACGATCTATATGATGATCGAGTGCGTAGATACCAGCTGCAGCCAGGATGCCTATCTGACGCATTCCTCCTCCGATCATCTTTCGTATTTTCAGAGCCTCTGATATGAAGCCCCTACTGCCGCACAACATACTTCCCACCGGGCATCCCAGGCCTTTTGAGAGGCAAAAACTTACCGTATCAGCGTACTGGCAGATCTCATGCGCAGGAATCTGCTGAGCGACGACCGCATTGAATAGCCGGGCTCCGTCCATATGAATCTTCAGATGATGTGTATCAGCACTTGTACGTATGTCTTTCAGGGTCTCGATCGGGTAACATGTCCCGTTCATGGTGTTCTCGATCTCTATGAGCGAGGTTGCTGCTATGGTGTAATCTTCAGGATGCAGGTGCTTCTCTATGGTCTTATGATCCAAGATGCCTCTTTCTCCGTCAAGCCCGATGGGGAGCACTCCGGCAATCGCTGCAGCTGCTCCTGTTTCGTGGAGTATGATATGGCTTTCTCTATGTGTGAATACCTCATGGCCCCTGCCTCCATGTATATAGAGCGGTATAAGATTTCCCATAGATCCGGAAGAGACCCATAGGGCTGCTTCTTTTCCCGTGATCTGAGCAGCTTTCTCTTCAAGCTTATTGGCTGTCGGATCTTCACGATAAACGTCATCACCGACTTCCGCTTCAGCCATCTGTTTTCTCATCTCCGGTACTGGGCGGGTAGTTGTATCACTTCTTAGATCTATACACGTATGATTCATTTCTTATGCTCCTTGTATACAGCATTATTTCATCACTGACTGCAGCATTGAGAAGAAGCCCGGACACGTTATATCTACGGCATCGGTTCCTTCGATGGTTACCGGATTATCGCATGCGAGGGCCGCGACGGCACATGCCATAATCACTCGATGATCTCCATGTCCTAAGACAGTCCCGCCACTGAGGTTCCCGGTCCCGTGTATGATAAGACCATCTTCCATCTCTTCGATATCGGCTCCTAGTTTGGTCAGTTCACTACACATGACGGCTATTCTATCAGTCTCTTTGATCCTTGCCTGCGGTACATGCTCCAGGCGAACCATGCCTACGGCAAAACAGCTTGTTGCTGCGAGGATAGGCAGGGTGTCGGGGATCGGATTCAAATCCAAGGCCAATTCACCCTGCAGCCCATCTCTTGGCCCGGAGATCGTCACAGCATCACCATCCCAGCTGGCATAACACCCCATCTTTTCCAGACAGGAGATAATATCTTTATCTCCCTGTGTGTCATGAGGATCCAAACCTGTGAGGGTCAGGGTACTGCCGGTGATCGCTGCAGCACAGAGAAAGAAAGATGCTGATGAGAAGTCCCCCGAGATGACTTTTGAGTAAGGACTGTAGTGATGGTTCCCCGACACGGTGAAGGTATCATCCGGAGTTATCGCATAGGGGATTCCCTGTTCCTTCAGCCAGGCAAGAGTCATTTCCACATAGGGGCGTTCATTCAGTAACGGGACTATGATCTTTGTATCAGCTTGAGCGAATGGTGCTGCCAGCAGAAGGCTTGACAGATACTGACTTGTGGGACATTCGATCGTTGTCTCTCCTCCGATAAGGGGACCTTGTATCATCAGTGGAGGACATCCTGCTCTACGTGCCGGGGCAAGTCCCAACTCTTCCGGTATGTCAAAGGAAACATGGGCTCCAAGATCCTCTAGGCTCTGAGCCAGGGGGGCAAGAGGCCTGTTACGCAGCTGTTCATCTCCGGTGAGGATGACAGGTCGTCCAAGTGAGGCGGCAAGCCCTGCCCCAAGATAGAGGGTAGTCCCCGAGTTCCCGGTATCAATGATGATGGGGGTATCTTCCTTCTGAGATGTATCAGACTGAATGATTCCCGTGACGTCCCACTGGTCTTTCATCTCTGTGATTGCCGCGCCCATAGTTCTGCATGCCTGGAGGCAGGAGAACGTATCTTTTGAATGCAGGGGATTGATGATGTGACTCGTTCCTGTAGCGAATGTTGCTAGTAAGAGGGCACGAATTGTCTGTGATTTGGATGCAGGGACAATAATACTCCCTTCTACGGTACTTGGATCGATCTTTCTGTTCATATTGAGCAAGGATACTTGACAACTGTAAGATTTTCAATAAGAGATATACAAAAGAATCTATATTTATACTGAAAATATACCATGAATTATGCTTATCAGTCTTGACTAAGGACATACATGGCGATATAACTGATACAAACTACATATATACAGAGGTATACTACTATGACAATGTGTACGGAGATGAATTTCCGCACCTGTCGTCCCTCTTGCAAAAGGTCGACGATGTGGTTTAGGAAATCAGAATACCAAACCAGTAATTATTCCAGTATGTTCCAATTCCTATCTATGGCGCTTCTTATCCTCCCTGTCATTGTACTATCTCTTCTACCATCTGCGATTACCCCGGTAATTGTACTTCTATCCGTCATTCTATTCATTATAAGTTTAATTAACGTAGTACTCATTAGCCTATAGTGCTTGATTGAGCCCGTGATTATATAGGGGCCCATGGAGTAGTGTATCCGCACAACATTCATGGGATTCGTATACTAAGAACGGTATGGGGATACTTATACTGTTTTAGACCTTGCATAACCAAAGTTGCAGAGGAGGAATAAATGGACCGATATGTATTATCAGTTTTGGTAAACAACCATTCAGGTGTGTTAAGCCGTATTGCTGGTCTATTTAGCCGAAGGGGATACAATATTGACAGTCTTTCAGTCGGCGAGACGGAGAACCCGAAAGTATCGAGAATGACGATCGTGGTACAGGGGGATCATGCAGTGCTTGAGCAGATAACCAAACAGCTTGCAAAACTCATTGATGTCCTTCATATCAAGGAACTGAAGCCTGATTCTTCCGTCTATCGTGAGCTTGTACTAATAAAAGTGGGAGCAACTCAACAACAGCGTGCTGAAGTGGTGCAGATTGCCGATATCTATAAGGCGAAAATCATCGATGTAGACATCACATCAATAACAATGGAGATTACTGGGTCACAGGATAAGCTATCTGCATTTATCCGATTGGCAGAACCCTATATAATAAAGGAAATCGTACGAACCGGTATGTCAGCGATCGGGCGTAGTGATGAGACCATCAGTGATGATATGAATAAGAAGGAGTGGTAAAGATGGCAACAGGTAAGATTTTTTATGAATCAGATGCAAATCTAGGATTATTGAAGGGAAAGACCGTAGCAGTCATTGGATACGGCAGTCAGGGACATGCCCATGCGTTGAATTTGCATGAATCAGGTGTGGATGTGATTGTTGGACTCTATGAGGGCAGCAAGTCTTGGAAGAAGGCTGAAGAGGCTGGCTTTAAGGTTGTCGTAGCGGCGGAAGCAGCGAAAGCAGCCGACATTGTCATGATACTCGTTAATGATGAGTGGCAGGCCAAACTCTACACAGAGAGTATTGCTCCAAATCTGAAGAAGGGTGACTACCTTGCATTTGCGCATGGGTTCAACATTCACTTTGGACAGATCGTTCCATCGAAAGATGTCAACGTGATCATGATCGCTCCGAAAGGTCCCGGGCATATGGTTCGCAGTCAGTATCAGGAAGGTAAAGGTGTCCCATGTCTGATCGCTGTAGATCAGGATGCAACAGGGGATTCCCAAGAGATTGCACTTGCCTATGCTGCAGGAATTGGCGGGACGCGAGCAGGAGTCTTTGAGACTACGTTCAAAGAAGAGACAGAGACTGACCTCTTTGGGGAACAGGCTGTATTATGCGGCGGGGTGACCGAGTTGATCAAAGCCGGTTTTGATACCCTGGTGGAAGCAGGATATAGTTCAACTATGGCATATTTCGAATGCTGTCATGAGATGAAATTGATCGTTGATCTGATCAATCAGGGCGGACTTGAATATATGAGATACTCAATCAGTGATACGGCTGAATACGGTGACTATATGACTGGAAGAAGGATCATCAACGATGATACTAGAAAAGAAATGAAGAAAGTCCTCACAGAGATCCAGGAAGGAGTCTTTGCCCGAAATTGGATCATGGAAAATCGTGCAGGTCGTCCAAATTTCAATGCTAGAAAACGAATAGAAGCAGAACATCCTATTGAGGTCATTGGAAAGAAACTTCGATCAGTGATGAGCTGGATCAAGAAATAGGCCGGTGCATCAGCAGATTGGTCATAGATCGTTATCTTTTCTCGGGATAACGATCTATGAATGGGTGAGTATAAGGATGAGGAGTGAAGAGTCATGGCAGAGCGAGTGAGTATTTTTGATACGACGTTACGGGATGGGGAACAAGCCCCCGGATATAGTATGAATCTTGACGAAAAGGTACGATTAGCACAACAGCTAGAGACCCTCCGTGTTGATGTCATAGAAGCCGGGTTCGCGATTGCCTCACCGGGGGACTTCCATGCTATCGAAGCTATTGCTTCTCTCGTGAAAGAGTGCACAGTAACTAGTCTGTCAAGAGCACTTAAGAAAGATATAGATGCCTCATGTCAGGCGTTGCGATCAGCGAGAAGACCCAGGATCCATACCTTCATTGCGACATCTCCAATTCACATGCAGTACAAATTGAAGATGAGTCCTGAAGATGTTCTCGATCAGGCGACTCGGATGGTCTCTTA
>CAYYPJ010000014.1:0-21730 GCA_964473495.1 uncultured Spirochaetales bacterium | reverse complement strand
ATTTCTCGCTTTCGGAACTGACACAGGCCGGATGGACCTGCGATGTCGCGGAGAAGAGCCCGTATCCTCTCTATGACTTGGATGATGGTATTTGGATCGTCACTGATTTCCCCCGCAAAGATCCCTACGAACTCATTCCGGAACGGTTTATTCAAAAAGATCAGCAGGGGGTAAAGCATCCTGATATGTTCACTGATGAAATTCTCTTGGTCATAGAGACTTCAAAGGGCCTTCTGGTCATCGTTGGATGTTCCCATCCCGGAATCATCAATATGCTGACAGAGGTAAAAAGACTCTTTCATAAGCCTATCTATGGTCTTATCGGCGGGACCCATCTGCGTTCAGCAGCGGATGATCATATCGATCATGTTGCAGAATTCTTCAAGACTGAGAGTATATCGCTATTGGGAGTATCACACTGCACTGGAGAACATGCTCTGTTCCGCTTGCGGAATAGTGGGCTGGATATCTTTGCCAATAATACCGGAACTGTTGTTGAATGGTGAGCTGCAGGTGGTTCTTGAGCTGTCAGACAAGTGCTTGTAGGGTCTAAACGATACATGGGAAAGTAATGTATGAAATCATTGAAGAAAGAGCGTGTTTCGATTATGGTCGCAGATGCCATAAAAGAAATCATAGTGACCGAGAACTTGAAATCTGGAGATAGACTGTACAGTGAGAATCAGTTGTCAAAGAAGTTGGAAGTCAGCAGGTCTTCAATCAGAGAAGCTGTCAGGATGCTCGAAGTCACAGGTCTAGTAAAAGTATATCAGGGTAAAGGTGTTTTCATTAGTGAACCATCAGAAGTTGGTTTACCGATGAAGCGATGGGTTATAGATAATATAGAACTGCTGCGTGAGCACTTTGAGATACGGCTTCTCCTAGAGCCTCATGCAGCTTCTGTAGCAGCTGATAGAGCAACAGTACAGGATGTTGAGGTCTTAAGGAACGGCTATCAGATGTTTTGTGATTATGTACATCAGGGTGAAGTCCTGAAGGCTATTGCAGGCGATAGTGAGTTTCATTTGAAGATTGCTGCAATCACGAAGAACAAGACGTTGCATGTGCTGATGAGAACCATGGCAAAGTCGTTGAACGAGAGTTGGATAGTAAGCCTCTATACACCGGGAAGGCTTGAGTGTACCGTGATTGAACATGGTAAAGTGCTGCAGGCTGTTAGTGAACATCAGGCGGATCGGGCTGCAGAAGAAATGCGCAAACATCTGAATAATGCCGTGAAAGATATTAAAGAATATATAGACGAATGAGAAATACATGGTTTGACAACAAAAATGACCTCGTTTACAATTGATACTTATCAGACAACTGACAAGCCTGAAAGTGTGATTGATGATTGAAAGAATATGATCATACCGTTTTTGCCATTGTCGGCACGCTCCCATTGAGGTCTATCGTTTATCGGTTGGACTGTAGAAAGATATTACCTGAACATTTTGGTTCATCCTGATAGGCGGGAAACCCTGAAAGAAGCAGATGATTGAAAATAAATCGAGGCTATTTAGAATTCACAGCAGCAGGGAGATCATTCTGTTCGGATTATTATACGGAGCAAGAAAAAAGACAGTATCACAGAATTATCAGATGTGTCGGGAGTTTTCTTGGAAACTATATGGGAACTTCACTTGGCGGAAAGTGAAGCTAATCAAAACATTTCCAGTCGGCTGGCTGAACGAGGGCAAACAGGTTAATCTGATGTTGATAAACAGGCAGCTGTGAAGAATCTTGAGAAAGCAAAGAAAGAGATAAGAAAGCAGGAAGGAGAAATTCATGAAATGCATTATCGCAGCAGATTCATTCAAAGGAAGCAATACCGCTGAGCGTGTATGTCTTGCGGTAAAAGAGGGTATGGGGGTGATCTATCCGGATGCCGAGTATCTTATCGTACCCATTGCTGACGGTGGAGAGGGAACTATAGAGGCGGTACGTAAAGTAACCGATGGAAAACTTCGTACCGTGATGGTAACCGGTCCTTTAGGAGAGAAGTGTGAGGCCTCCTTCGGTGTGCTGCCGGGAGGAAGAGCAGTTATTGAAATGGCAGAAGCTTCAGGACTTCCTCTTGTCCCCGATGATAAACGTGATCCTCTGAAGGCAACGACCTACGGGACTGGAGAATTGATCTCTGCGGCACTTGATGCAGGATGCCGTGAGATGCTTATCGGCATAGGGGGCAGTGCCACTAATGATTGCGGAGTAGGAATGGCACAGGCACTTGGTGTATCATTTCTTGATGGTGAAGGTAAAGAGATCGGCTTTGGCGGTGGAGAACTCAACAGGATCTCGAAGATAGATATATCAAAGCTCGATCGAAGACTGCGGGAGGTGAAGATCACAGTCGCTTGTGATGTGACAAATCCCCTATGCGGCCCAAAAGGTGCCTCTTCAGTCTACGGACCGCAGAAAGGAGCGACTCAAGAGATGGTAGAGGTGTTAGATGAGGCACTGGCTCACTGTGCACGGTTGATCGAACGTGATCTTGCTGTTTCAATAGCCGAGATTCCCGGAAGCGGTGCTGCCGGAGGTCTTGGGGGAGGTCTTGTCGGTTTTCTCGGTGCGGAACTACAGCCTGGGATAGATGCCGTACTCTCGATCGTCAAATTTGATGAACTCATAAAAGATGCTGACCTCGTAATCACAGGGGAAGGAAAACTTGATCATCAGACTATCTATGGAAAAGTTCCTGCCGGTGTTGCCCAATGGACAAAACGTACGAGGAATATTCCGGTCATTGCTATCGTCGGTGATATAGGAGAGGACTTTGAAGCCGTCTATGATATCGGGATCGATGCGGTGATCAGTACGGTAAACAAGGCGATGCCTCTCTCAGAAGCGATGGCACACAGTAGAGAGTTGCTTGTCGAGACCGGTGAGCGTGTTGCAAGGCTGCTTCGTATAGGAGCTTCGTTGTAACATAGACCAGCACTGGAGGATATTCTATCGAAGAGCTCTCGTTAGGTGAAATATCTCTAACAGTTGATCCCACCAGCTTTTAGGACCATTGAAGTGTCCTATCCCCCGTATCTTCTTGATACGATAACGAACAAGTCTATCTACCGGTTTGTTACAGAGCACATCAAGATCCCGAATTATGATATGTTTAATACGTGATGCTACAAGTTTTTTGTCTTCGTGAGCTCCGCCGGCAGGTTCAGGGATGATCTCATGGATGATCCCGAATGATTTCAGATCTTCTGCAGTGATCTTCATCGCAGCTGCGGCTTCTTTAGCCTTTGTGGGATCACGAAGTAAAATGGAAGCGAAACCTTCCGGAGAGATTACTGAATAGATTGCATTCTCGAGCATATAGAGTTTATCACCGACACCAATACCAAGGGCACCGCCGCTGCCTCCTTCGCCGATAATAAAACAGAGTATCGGGACCTTGAGGACTGAGAACGCCTTCAAATTCATCGCGATTGCCTCACCTATCCCTCGTTCTTCAGCCGCCAATCCCGGATATGCTCCGGAAGTGTCGATGAATGAGACAATAGGACGATGAAACTTCTCTGCCTGTTTTGCGAGACGAAGAGCCTTTCTATATCCTTCAGGATGCCCCATCCCATGGTTTCGAGCAATGTTTTCCTTCAGGTTCGATCCTTTCTGGTTTCCTATGAAGGTTATAGCACGTCCCCCCATGGTGCCGATTCCCCCTATGAGAGCTGGATCATCGCCATAATACCTGTCTCCATGTAGTTCCATGAAGTCATCACACATCATGTTGATATAATCTAAAGAACTCGGCCGGTCTACATTCCTGGCAAGACAAACCCGATTCCAGGGAGTAAGATCTGCAGTCTTATGCTCTTTGAACAGCGGAACGATCTTAGCTTTCAGGTCGGTGTATTCACTGCCGAGTTCTATCTGTTCATCCTCTGCAAACTGTTCAAACTTCCCGAGGAGTTCTTGTAACTGCTCTGATCGCTGTTCATTACTTGTGTCCTTCATAGTTGCTATATGCTCCTTTCTTTGTGGGTACGAAGCAGGAAAGAGAGTGTCTTACGCAGATCCCTGCGGTGTACTACAGCGTCGATAAAACCTCTCTCACACTGGAACTCAGCAGTCTGAAAACCTTTGGGAAGCTTTTGACCGATAGTCCCTTCAATAACCCGAGGACCGGCAAAGCCGATAAGTGCACCTGGTTCCGCGATGATGATATCTCCGAGCATGGCAAATGATGCGGTTACCCCGCCAGTTGTCGGATGCGTCAGGACCACGAACAGCGGTGTTGCCGTCTCTTCTAACAGAGCAGCTGCACTAGCAGTTTTAGCCATCTGCATCAAAGAGAAGATTCCCTCCTGCATACGGGCTCCGCCGGATGCAGTAAAAAGGACCACCGGGGTGTCAGTATCTGCTCCCTGCAGTATTGCCTGTGTGACTTTCTCTCCGACGACTGAACCCATACTTCCTCCCATGAATTGAAAGGACATGACTCCCAAGATCGATTTATATCCATCTATGGTGCAGGTGCCGACAACCACTGCCTCCTTGAGGTCAGATTTTCTCTGGTTCTGTGTCACTTTTTCCTCATATCCCTGTAGGTTGATCGGGTTTTGTGAGGTCAGGTCTGCGGCAAACTCCTTGAATGAATCAGGGTCAGTGACCTGCGCGATTCTCTCGAATGGAGTCAGTTTGAAATGATACCCGCATTCCGGGCAGACATAGAGGCTTTCTTCGAGATTCTTTCGAAGAATGGGAGAATTGCAGGACGGGCAGTCCACGATCTTTTTTATATCGACATCTTCAAATGACGCATAGGTATGATTTTTTGAACCTCTCATATTCTTACTCCTGAAAGATACGTGAATATATATCGGTACCGAATATTCCTGAATTAAAGATATTCGAGGTCAGAATAGTTCTCTGTTCATCTTGATTTGTTGAAACCCCGTTCATCTCCAATTCCTGTAATGCTCTCAACATAGTCTTGATCCCGGTAGTCCTGTTATCAGTATGTACGATAATCTTGGCAGCAAGTGGGTCATAATGGGGGCTGATGGAACAACCGGTATACATATGCGTGTCAACTCGTACTGAAGGTCCCAGCGGCGGAACAAATTTAGTGATTGTTCCCGGGGCCTTTGCATTGATGCGGCACTCTATGGCATAGCCATTAAGGTGTATCTGCCGCTGAGAGTACCCCAGTGGTTCCCCGGACGCAATACGAATCTGCTCTTTTATGATATCGATACTGGAAATCGCTTCAGAAACCGGATGCTCTACCTGTACACGTGCATTGACTTCCATGAAATAGTATTTTCCTTCATAGACAAGGAATTCTACCGTCCCTGCCCCCGTATAGTGCAATTTCTTGAAGAGCTTGACTGCATCCCTGCACATGTGCTCTCTCTGTGATGAGGAGAGAGCTGTAGAAGGGCTCTCTTCAATCAATTTCTGATGATTTTTCTGTACAGAACAATCTCTTTCTCCAAGATGAACCACACCCCCTTTGCCATCTGAGAGCAGCTGGACTTCTACGTGCCGCGGGTTGCGCAGATATTTCTCAATATAGAGCGTTCCGTCTGCGAAGAACGATACAGCCTCATTCGCTGCGATTGTTAAGGCATCTTCCATCTCCTCAGGTCTTTCGACAATACGCATCCCTCTCCCGCCGCCGCCTGCTGTCGCTTTGATGATCACTGGATAGCCGATCTCTTCAGCGATTCGACAGGCCTCTTCGGTCGAGTCGATGGAGTCGGCACTTCCGGGAGTCAATGGAAGCTCTGCCTCTTTTGCTGTTCTTCGTGCCTCTATTTTATCCCCGACAAGTCTGATAGTCTGAGGATCAGGACCAATAAAGAGTAATCCTGTCTGTTTGACCTCTTCAGCAAAATCAGCATTCTCTGAGAGGAATCCCACTCCGGGATGTATTGCGTCACATCCTCTACCACATGCTGCAGAGATAATGTTCTGGATGTTGAGGTAGCTTTCTGCAGAAGAGGAAGGGCCGATACATATCGCCTCATCTGCCATCTTTACATGCAGACAGTCATAATCTGCCTGTGAATAGACAGCAACGGAATGAATGCCCATATCTCTGCAGCTGCGAATGATACGGACGGCAACCTCTCCTCTGTTCGCAATCAGTATTGATGAGATCATAGTGGGCGTACCTCAATGATACCCTCATCGTATTCCACCAGTTCTCCGTTCTTTGCACGGATTGAAACGATCTCACAGGGGAATTCTGCTTCAAGCCGATTCAGCATCTTCATTGCCTCGATGATACAAAGAGCATCACCGGTTTTGACGGTATCACCGACTTCGATAAAAGGCGGTGCATCCGGTGCCGGAGTGCGATAGAATGTACCGACGATAGGAGACGGGATGATGATCGTATCAGGCTCCTTCTGTGTTGATGCATCCTCAGGTACAGTCTGCTTTGCGGCAGATGGGTGAAAGACAGGTGTCTCAGTCCCTATAGGGGTAGATACTGCTTGAATCTTTTTCTCTCGTTTAAGAGTGATCTCTTTTCCTTCTTCCTGTATATGAAGTTTTGTAAGAGTAGAAGACTCGAACAGCTCTATCAGTGAAGCTATATATTCAATTTTCAAAATTGTCCTCCAAATAGTCTTTAACCTTTAGGGCAGAAAGTCCCTGTCATAGAATTATTTCAGATAATCCGATAGTAACAATATAATACTTGGCTGTCAATATTGACAAAAACAAAAAAAATGTAAAGAATAAAATAATAGTATGCTCACGGGAAGAATGAATACAATACAATACTTATGAGCTGTAGGAGATACAATGAATAATGATACTAGGACCGCAGTAACAATAGAGGCAATAGGATCGTACGTCCCGGAACGACGTGTAACCAACGATGAATTAGCTCAGCGAGTTGATACGAGTGATGAGTGGATCAGATCACATACAGGCATAGGGGCAAGACACCTTGCTGAGGATCATATAGCCACTTCTGATCTAGCTGTCAAAGCTGCTCTCGATGCTATTGAGAGAAGTCAGATGCGAAAAGAAGATATAGACGGGATCGTCCTTGCAACGGCAACACCTGACTTTGTGGGTTTTCCTTCAACCGCATGTGTGGTACAGGAGAAACTTGAGATGATCGGAGTCACTGCATTAGATGTTGTTGCCGGATGTACCGGTTTCATCTACGGCATAGAGGTTGCCAGAGGGTTGATACTTACAGGAGCGATGCATCATGTGTTGGTCATTGGAGCTGAAAAGCTTTCAAGTATTGTGAACTGGGAAGATCGGGATACCTGTGTACTGTTTGGAGATGGTGCAGGATGTGCGATTGTCTCCGGGGGAGGCGATGCAGAAGCTGAACGGGGTGTGAAAGAGACCATTCTCTATGCAGATGGGAGGGGAAGTTCTTCTCTTATGGTACCGAAAGGCGGTTCTTCTGCTCCTCTGCGTGATACGACCGTAGCGATAGAGGATGTTACCATCTCAATGGATGGGCACGAAGTCTATAAGTTCGCTGTAGCAAAACTTGGAGAGACCATCAAAAAACTGATGGATCACAATGATCTTACCGTCGATGATATCGATATGATCATTCCTCATCAGGCAAATATTAGAATCATCCAAGCAGCTGCAAGACGGCTGAGGATTCCTATGGACAAGTTCTTTGTCAATATTGAGGACTATGCAAATACCTCTTCAGCATCGATCCCAATCGCACTGAAGAATTTGGAAGATGAAGGCCGCCTTGCAAAGGGCGATAGGATCATCATCGTAGGTTTCGGAGCCGGACTTACTTCCGGAGGAAGTGTGATCGTATGGTAGATCGTATCATACTGTTTCCCGGACAGGGAGCTCAGTATCCCGGAATGGGGAAAGATCTCTATGAAAGATCCTCTGCAGTGAAAGAATTATGTGAACTCGCATCCGAGTGCAGTCATGTAGATCTTACGCAGGTGCTTTTTGCCGGAGATGTTGAGCTGCTGCGGCAGACGGAGTATACTCAGATAGCTATCACCTTTGTGAATACAGCCTCATATATGCTGCTGAAAGAACAGGGAGTGAGTGCAGATATGACGGCAGGATTCAGTCTTGGAGAATTGTCTGCATATTATGCAGCAGGGATCATCGATCTTGAGAGCCTTTTTAGGATTACTGCATTGCGTGGAAAGATCATGGCAGCATATGCGAAAGAAATAACCCTGCAGATTGGAGAGCTGGGAATGGCTGCTGTCATAGGGCTTGATTATGCGTACGTTTCTTCAATCATTGCTGATGAGTCACTTGATTACCTCTTTATCGCGAATGATAATAGTACCGGACAGATCGTACTTGCCGGAGTACAGAGATCGATCGATAGGATATCTTCTGTATTGAAAGCAAACGGGGCAAGAAGAGTCATTCCTCTTAAGGTATCCGGTCCGTTCCATACCCCGTTGATGCATCGAGCGGCAGAGGAGTATGGCAAGATCCTTGAGGAGTTCGCCTTCATTGATCCGACCATCCCTGTCTACAGTAATGTGACCGGAGAGATACTCAAGAGTGGAAATGAAGCAAAGGCGGCATGTGCTCTTCAGTTGACATCCACCGTCAGATGGACAAAGATCGTTGATGATATTGCGCATAGATATACCAATAGTGCTTACTGCTGCTATGAAGTGGGACCTGGTAAAGTTCTTACTGGGTTCTGGAAAACAGGACCGGCAAAGAAGCCCTGTGTCCCCATGGGAACCTATGAGGCTTTATCAGCAAGAAAAGGAGTTTTAGCATGAGTGATCGTGATTTGTATAGACGAACTGTGGTGGTTACCGGCGGTTCCCGCGGGATAGGTAATAAGATCGTACATCATTGCCTGAAACAGGGGGCTTTTGTCTACTATCTCAGTCGTTCTGAAGCTGTTGACCACACGGAAGTCGAAGCATTAGCCAATAAGGAAGGTACGAAGGTTATCTGGATCAAGGCCGATATGGCTGATGAGGATTCAGTCTCTACTGCGATGAAACAGATCCTTGATGATCGAGGTTCGGTTGATGTCTTAGTCAACAATGCAGGGATCACACGGGACGGCCTGATCATGCGTATGAAGAGTGAAGACTGGAATGATGTTCTGCGAGTGAACCTGACTGGTGCTTTTATAGCCTGCAGAAGTGTAGCACGCTCAATGGCCAAGGCTCGAAGCGGATCGATCATTAATATATCATCGGTCGTTGGACTGATAGGAAATGCCGGACAGGCGAATTATGCTGCATCAAAAGCAGGATTGATCGGTTTTTCAAAGAGCCTGGCACGGGAACTGTCTTCACGATCTGTACGAGTCAATGTCGTAGCTCCGGGATTTATCAACACGAATATGACTGAAGTCCTTTCCGATACGGTAAAGAACGATCTAAAGGGAAGGATCCCGCTAGGCCGGATCGGGAATCCTGATGAGGTCGCAGAAGTGGTAATATTCCTTGCTTCAGATAAGGCCTCTTATATCACAGGACAGGTTTTGGCCGTTGATGGCGGTATGACGATGTAAGTATGTAGAATCCGAGTAAAGAAAAGAAGATATATAAGGTTGGAGCAAGATGAATAGAGAGGACCGAAGAGTCGTAGTTACGGGTATGGGAGTTGTCTCTCCTTTGGGGCACACCGTGGATCAGATGTGGAGCAGTATCAAAGCCGGAAGGTCGGGTATCGGTCCATTAACAAGATTTGATACTGAAGGGTATTCCTCAAAGATTGCTGGAGAAATCAAAGATTTTGATCCCTCCACGGTGATGAACCGGAAAGAGATGCGTGGTATGGCTGATTATACTCTATATGCCATGTATGCTGCGATCCATGCAATGAGAGATGCCGGGTTAGACGGTGAGGGGGGAAACGGATTCGAGCCCTATAGGACCGGAGTCTATCTTGGTAACGGGATAGGAGGTTTTGAGATCGCTGAACAGGGTATTGAAAAGCTGATTACACGTGGTCCGAGGGCTGTTCCCCCCATGACGATTCCAAAACTCATTGCCAATGAGGGTGCAGCAAGCATTGCAATTCGGTACGGTATCAAAGGGCCCTGCTGCACTATTGTCACAGCCTGTGCTTCCGGTACTGATGCTATAGGTGCCGCACTGCATGCTATCAAGTACGGCACGATAGATGCTGCCATAGCAGGTGGTTCCGAGGGAGCGATCACTCGGCTTGGAGTAGCAGGATTCTGTAAGATTCAGGCACTCTCTGTAAAGTACAATGATACTCCGGAAAAAGCCTGTCGACCCTTTGACAGGGATCGTGACGGATTTGTCATTGGAGAAGGCGCCGGGCTCTTGATCCTTGAAGAACAGGGACATGCAAAGGCCCGGGGTGCCCATATCTATGGGGAGGTCTGCGGGTACGGAATGACATGCGATGCCTTCCACGTGACTGCGCCGGATCCCGAAGGGAATGGAGCCGCACGAGCTATGCTTCTAGCAATAGATGAAGCAGGGATCACCCCGGAGCGTATTGACTACATCAACGCACATGGGACTTCTACCCCGGCGAATGATTCCGTAGAGACAAAAGCTATCAAACTTGCTTTTGGGGATCATGCATATAAGCTGAAAGTATCATCGACAAAATCTATGACCGCCCATATGGTTGGTGCTGCCGGCGGGATAGAGGCGATCATCTCACTCTTAGCTATCCGCGATAGTTTTTATCCCTGTACACTGAACTTAGAACATCCTGATCTTGAATGTGATCTGGATTATGTACCGAATATCGGAGTATCAGGTGAGATCCAGTATGCACTTTCAGAATCGTTAGGATTTGGCGGTCATAATGGTGCGCTGGTACTGGGAAAATACCAAGAGTAAAAGAATAAAAGAAGGAGTCATTATGGCAGATATAGAAAAATTACTTCCGCATCGTGAACCGTTTCTCTTTGTTGATGATCTTTTGGAAGTAAATGAACATTCGATCATCGGGGAATATAGATTGAAACCGACAGAGTTCTTCTTCAAGGGACATTTTCCAGAGTACCCGGTAGTTCCCGGAGTACTGCTTGTTGAGATGATGGCACAGTGCGGGGGAGCCGGTCTGAAACAGTCCGGTATTATCAGTGCTGACGGGCTCTTCTTTCTTGCTACGGTCGAAAAGGCAAAATTCAGACGGCAGGTTCGTCCCGGTGAGAAGGTTCGGATTGAAGTGACGAATATACGAGTCTCTCCACGAATGATCCGCCAGAGCGGTGTAGTGAAGGTCGGAGATGAAGTAGCCGCAGAAGCATCATGGATGTGCTTGGTTGGACAAGGGGCGTGAGATCATGATAGTGAAACAGAAGATAATACGGAATGTATGTTTAACAGCCCATCCGAAAGGCTGTGCAAAGAATATCTTGAATCAGATAATGTGGGTCAAAGAGGCTGCTGCAGGGAATATTCCCGAATATGCTGCAGCCGGGAAGGGTAAGTATCCAAAGAATGTGTTAATCATCGGTGGTTCTACCGGTTATGGATTGGCTGCCAGGATCGTTTCCTCATATGTCTGCGGAGCAGACACCATTAACGTCTCCTTTGAACGTGAGCCAAAAAAGAGAAAGACTGCTACTCCCGGATGGTATAACACGACGGCCCTCGAAAAAGAGGCAAGAGCAGCTGGGAGAAAGGCCCGATCCGTGTTCGGAGATGCTTTTTCTCTTCAAGTGAAAGCAGAGACTACAGCATTGATCAAAGAATCTTACGGACCTATAGATCTTGTCATATATAGTTTAGCTTCTCCTATGCGGGTAGACCCGGTAACCGGGGATACTTTCTGGTCAGTGATCAAACCGGTCAACGATACTTATGCCTCGAAGACTATAGATCCCTTTGCTGAAAAGATCAGCACGGTACACGTGGATCCTGCGACTGAAGAACAGATCGCAGATACGATAAAGGTAATGGGTGGAGAGGACTGGCAGCTCTGGATAGAGACCCTGAAAGAGCAGGGATTGCTTGCCGATGGATGTAAGACAGTTGCATTCTCCTATATTGGACCTGAAGTAACGTATCCCATCTATCGAGAGGGGAGTATAGGAAAGGCAAAGGAACATTTGGAACAGACTGCAGGAAAACTGGATATATTATTAAGGGGTCTGCACGGCACAGCATATGTGTCTATCAATAAGGCTTTAGTGACGCGAGCTAGTTCAGTGATCCCGGCTGTACCGCTGTATATAACGATTCTGTACAGGATCATGAAGGAGAAAGGCCTGCATGAGGGATGCATCGAACAGATGTATCGAATGATGACACAGCGACTCTATACGGGCACAACGGTCCCGGTGGATGAAGCTGGAAGAATCCGTCTAGACGACAGGGAGCTACGGGATGATGTGCAGCAGCAGGTCAAAGCCTCCTGGGATAAAATCAATCAGGAGAATCTCCTGCAGCTAGCTGATCTAGAAGGTTTTAGAAAGGAGTATGAACAAATACACGGATTTGGATTATCACAGATCGATTATACTGAGGATATTGATCCCCGATTGATCGATTAGCGAATGATCACATAGTGCTTGTGTGGTGTTGTGTGATCTTCAACGACTAAACTACCTGACAGACCGCTATTTTAGCGGTCTGTTTCTCGGTGTGTGCTCGGTATGAGCATTCTCTAAAGTGTGAAAGTCCCTAGTACGGGTGGTAGCGCCAAATACATAGCCAAGAGCAAGGGGTTCCTTCGTGAGGAGGAATCTGAAGAAAGCTGGGGGCAAGTTTCCGGCCTGACGAACAGAAATCTCATCAGGCACTACCTGGCGGATGAGGTTGCATCACAAACTGAAGTCCAAAAGCTATACGGAGTCAGGGGTGTGAATGAGGCAGGTAGATGGAATGAAAAAGAATGCCCTTACCCGAGGAGGTCTTACAGGTAGCCTCTGATGGAAAAACCCTGAATATATAAGAATAGGGGTTAGTTACTGTAAGAAGTCAGATGAAGGCATAGTAGGGGGAAACTCTGAAGGCCGGAACGTTAGAAGGACCGTAGTGAATGAATGATACCTTACTTATCAATGAAGGCAGAAGCTGTGCACGTAGTGGTGGCAGACCCGATATGTTTGAAGCCCGGAAGGTGAAGAACGGGCAGGGAGCGCCAAGAGAGTATAGGATGTCTGAAAACAACACGACCGACGCAAAACAAGTAGATTTGCTCGAAAGAATACTGGAAGATGGAAACCTCCAAAGGGCATACAATAGCGTGTGTGCTAATAAAGGAAGTGCCGGAATCGACGGTATTGGGACAGATGGGCCACTCAGCCAAATAGCTGAGATAGGATTCCCGAATCTCAAAGAGCAAATACGAAAGGGGAAGTACCATCCCAAACCAGTCCTACGGGTTGAAATACCTAAGGAAGGGGGTAAGATGAGAGACCTCGGGATCCCGAGGGTTCTCTGGCCTTTACGCCAGAGATTGCGTAAACTAGCGAGGAGCCGCATACCGAACGGTACGTGCGAGTTCTGAGAGAGGACGGATGAGCCAATAAGGCTCATCCTCCTGCTCGATTCTATCCATTCCTGTCTTTTATCATGGCTCTGTTTTCAGAGTGTATTGATTACAGTTTGAAACATACTCTACAAGCTTTCAGAATGGGAGCTCAATCACAATGCAAAGACATCATAAGTAGTGAATACATAGAGAAGTACTCCAATCATATATTTATCCACATAAGAGGAATCACTACATGTCACAAACAGAGCCTTTATCATTGCAATCATCAGCAAACAGCCTGTCATCAAGGGGAGTGAAGCACCGTTTTTGTGAAGAATAGAAAACCTGAAAGATATTTCTGTAACTTTTTGTTCTTTCAGTGTATTATAGTAATGTAGAGATAAATGAAAGCTGTTGCTTATCTGTCAATTTATATTATGGGGGAGTAGAAAATGAGTAAAAAACTAGTAGTGATTATGTTGGTTATATTATTGATTGTACCGGCATCAGTATTTGCTGTTGATATGATTGGATTGAGGGTAGGACCTATTGCTATGCTCAATGCAGAATTGGATCTTGATTCAGAGGCAGATAACTTCGGGATAGATTATGAGAATCTAACTGCTGAAGATTTTACCTTTGGTGCAGATGTCCGTATGAATTTCTCTGTTGTAGAGGTGAATGCATTGGCACTTATCACTCCTACTTCTGATGACTATTCAACAGGTAATATAGATGTCTATGCGAATGCAGGTCTTTCTCTTTCGCTGTTTCAAATAGTGAGACTTGGTGCATCAGCCGGTCCGATGTTCACGGTAGCTTATGGTGAAGAAGATCCGGAGAATGATCCTCTTGATGGAATCATGGAGACGAACTTGAACCTACGGTTGACTGCAGATGTCATGCTTGGTGACTTCTCAGTCGGTGTAACAGGGATCATGGAGACGGGGAACTCTCTGAACTCATTGATAGAAGGAACTTCAGATTTTTCCGAAATGTTTGACGAACCACACGTCAAAGCCGGTGTGTCAGCGATGTTCGCTATCTTCTAAAAGAAAGAAGTGTCTCTCTCTCTTTGAGAGGATCATATGACATTCTTGAAAAAAGGAGCCTGGTTGAACCGGCTCCTTTTTTGCGTAAAAATACCGGCATGTGACTCTTGATCAAGCAGCTGCCTATTGCTATTCTCGTAAAGAATCAGATATGATGACACAGAGAAAGGAAAAGTATGAAAATAGCGATCATGGACATACGAATAGGAGTAAACAGCTATTTAGCTGTTGTATCATCATTGTTTGCAATTGGATTCACGCAAATCAGACGTCGGTAATCACTACCGATGTTTTTTTTCGTCTAATCAAGAAGATGGGACAGGAGGTCTGTATGAAGCACCCCTTCAAAGGAAGAACACTGGCAGTCATCAATGATCTGACCAATGAGGAACGTCTTTATCTGTTTAGGAAGACCAGAGAGCTAAAAGAAGCTATTGAGCAGAGGAACGAGGAGAAGCTTGCTGCATATCGTATAGATGATCCCGACTTCGGTATCTATGAGGTCTTTCTTGAAGACAGTACAAGAACTCGTGAATCATTTAAGAATGCCGCAAAGTTTCACCGCGTGAAACTCTCATCCCTGAATACTGACAGTTCTTCCTTTAACAAAGGAGAGAGTTATGCAGATACCTTTAATACTCTTACCGGGTATGATAACCGAATATTCATCATCAGGAGTAAGCTTGAAGGAGTCTGCAGATGGCTGCAGGAAGCTGCGGCAGACTATGCAAAGCGGAACAAATTAACTGCATGTCCCTCCTTTATCAACGCAGGTGATGGGAAACATGGACATCCGACTCAGGAACTTCTTGATGAGTTCACCTTCCTTGAGGATAATGGCTGGAAGAATGATCATCTGCATCTTGCCATTATCGGTGATCTCTTTCATGGGAGAACCGTACATTCAAAAGCACAGGGATTAACGATCTTTGATCACGTCAAAGTAGATCTGATTGCTCCGAAAGAGATTGCACTCCCCTCCTCATACGTGGAGACGATGGAGGATAACGGGTATGAAGTGCGGATATTCACATCAATCGAGGAGTATTCCTCACAACCTGATATTGCCGCAAAATGGTACTTCACCAGACCTCAGCTGGAACGTATGGGGGACAGGATCCTTCAGCATCAGAAAGAACTGCGAAAGAGTATTACCTTCGACGCTCGATTCATGGATATGCTTCCTGAAGGGACGAGATTCTACCATCCGCTTCCGCGACATAAGGGACACCCCGTGATCCCCACCTTTCTTGATACGACACCACTCAATGGGTGGGAGCGCCAATCTGCCAATGGGATGCTGGTACGAATCGTACTGCTCAGTCTTTTCAGCGGAAAGATCGGAAATGATTTCATCCCTGCGCACAAGAGTCCTGAAGTGGACAAGTATGAGGATTTTATTGAATCGGTAGCGATAGAGACCAAAGGGGAAGGCCGGCGTTACTCTGAAGGAGTGCATCCCATCAGTGAGGGGATAGTGATAGATCATATCGGCAAGGGTAATACTACAGATGAGATCAGAAGTCATATGGAGACGATAACCCGTGTTCTTGCCCTGCACGGAAAGGGCGGAGACTGGGTCTCTACTTCGAATAAGAATCCACATCTCTTCAAGGGGATCATCTTCCGGCCTGATATAAAAGAGTTCGATCGAACTTCCCTGAAACGGCTTGCGGCGATCGCTCCGGGATCCACGCTGAATATTATCTCAGGAGGAGAAGTCAAAGAGAAGTATCGTCTTCATCTTCCGCCGAAAATATACAACTTCGAGGATCTTTCTTGTAAGAATCCGAACTGCATCTCAAATCCTATACATGATGAACGAGTACCGGCCTTCTTTTGGAAGACCAAAGGGGATGAGTTTGTCTGTGAGTATTGTGGGAGACATCATACATTCAAAGAGATTTGGAATTGACCTGATTGGAGAGAGATGTGAATAGAAAAGCGATCGAGACGATAGAGGAGACCATAGGGGTCGAGCTATCCCATAGAGCATTCGAATTAGGAGCTATCCGATTAAATACGACTGAACCCTTTCAATGGGCTTCAGGATATCGTATGCCCATCTATAATGATAATCGTCAGTTACTGCGGGATGCAAAGACCCGTGCCCTGGCAGCAGAGGGATTCTCACAGCTGATTAAGGCTTTGGAGATCACTCCCGATGCGATAGCAGGGACAGCAACCGCAGGGATTCCCCATGCGACGACTCTTGCCGATGCCTTGGGACTGCCGCTCTCCTATGTGAGAAGTTCCAGCAAGGGCCATGGACTTAAGAACAGGATCGAGGGGCTGAGTGCTGAGAAGGATTATCATCATCAGCTTGTCGTTCTTATTGAAGACCTTATTTCTACCGGAGGTAGCGCTATCAATGCCGTGAAGGCGATCGATAGTGCAGGTGGTAGAGTTCCCTACTGTTTGGCAATATTCACCTATGGACTTCAGGCGGCAACTGACAATTTTGCCTCACTGGACCCTCTATGTGTTCCGGTGACTATCCTCACCTATGATATCATGGTGAGAGAAGCAGCCGCTGCCGGGTACATCGACAGCACCGCTGCAGAAGATCTGCAGCAGTGGAGAGAGCAGCCTTTCCAATGGGGTGCGTCACATGGGTTCTTCAAGGTAGAGGGGTAAGAATTATGAGCGGTACCTATCTGGATAAACTGCATGAGAGTTATAGGAAGTCAGGATCTTTAGTCTGTATGGGACTTGATCCTGTCATCGAGTATCTTCCGATACAGACGGGATCCGTACGGAATGATCTGAATGAGTTCTATCATACTCTCCTCTTCGAGATGAAGCTGCAGCATATCAGTCCCGGTGCATTCAAGCCTAACATCGGGTATTTCTCGGCACTAGACAGACCGAGAGATGATGATTACAGTGGATCACAAGCACTTGCTGATCTTCTTGACCTGATTGAAGAGTTGTTCCCCGGAATTCCGGTGATCCTTGATGCAAAACGCGGTGATATCGCGCGATCAAGTTTGAACTATGCTATAGAAGCTTTTGATGCCTGGAAGAGTGATGCAGTAACTGTCTCTCCCTATATGGGAACCGATTCAGTCACTCCTTTCATGGTAGAGGGGAAGGGAATCTATATCCTCAACAGGACATCTAATCCCGGAGGAAGGGATCTTCAGAATCTGCAGGTAGAAGGCGAGGATCTCTATCGTGCTGTTGCAGGGAGAATCGTTACCTGGTCAGTTGACCATCCGGGGCTTGGAGCGGTCGTTGGAGCAACCAGTCCTGATGAACTGGAAGATGTGGCACGAATCTATGTTGCAGCGGAAGCTTCAATACCTCTGCTGATTCCCGGAGTGGGATCACAAGGCGGCAGTGCCGCTGAAGTAACAGCACGTCTGAGAACCGTATCCTATGATCTTGATCTTGTGCGTATCAACAGCTCCAGCGGTATTACACATCCGTGGAAAGACGGAAGTATTCCAAGTGATTGGAAGGATATCGTTGTGGGGAATCTGCGTCGACTGAATGATGAGATAGGATTATGAACCCCGTATCCATGGAGATCCAGAGAAAGTGAAAGATAGAGAAGAAGTTCGTTCTCTGTTAGAGGGAAACCATAGACGAAAGAGTGTTATTCTCGGGACCGTATCAGGGGTCGCTACGACCAAGACTGCATTAGTCGAATATGTGGATCGTGAATTGCCGGCTATTGGTCTGATCACCACAAAAAGTTTCCAGGTAATACCGAACAGCGGAAACCGCGAACCGGTCATCACCGAACCGAGTATAGGGTGCTTTGGGAATTCAGTGGGACTGCGAAATCCTGGTATGAAGGCGGCTCTTAGGGAATTGCAGGGGTTACGGGAACGAAAGACCCTCCGTGCGCTTTTGAATATATCAGTCTCGGCATCGACCCCTGAGGACTTCATCATTCTGGTGAAAGCCTTCGGACCTCTAGCCGATTGCATTGAGTTGAATTTTTCCTGTCCGCATGCGGCAGCGGGCTATGGTGCAAGCATAGGATGTGACATACATCTTGCGGCAGCCTATATGAGAGCGATCAGAGAGGCTGTCGGTAACGATTTCTCTACCCTCATCATACCAAAGCTGACTCCGAATGTGGATGCCATAGGAGATATCGCAAAGGCTCTTATAGATGCCGGTGCAGATGGTATTTCAGCGATCAATACCGTAGGCCCCGAGCAGTATCTGGAGCCGCATTGCGGGGCGTCTATCCTTAATAACTCCTTGGATGGACGCGGCGGTATGAGTGGTACCTGGATCAAAGAGCGAGCTTTAGTATCAATAGCAGAGATTCGAAATGCTGTCGGAGATCAGATACCGATCATTGGTATGGGAGGGGTCTCTACCGGAGCAGATGCAGCAGCTATGATACTGGCGGGTGCCGATACAGTCGGTTTGGGCAGTGTCTTCGGTCGTGTGCACCAGCGCGACTGGCAGGCCTTTACCAATGCTCTTGTCGAAGACACCGTATCACATCTAAACAGGATCTCTTTCCCTGATAGTAGTTCCGGGTATCTGAGAACGCATACCCAGATGGATTATACTCCGTATACTATCACAAGGATCGTAGAACATTCTTCTGATGTAAAAATCTTTTATACTGATGGATCTCTGGCATGCCGACCAGGTCAGTTTGCATTTATCTGGCTTCCCGGAGTGGGGGAGAAGCCCTTCTCCGTTACTGAAGGAGATCCTCTGACCTTCATCATAAAAGAGCGAGGTCCCTTCACTCATGCGATGATGAAGTGTGTAGAAGGAGATGTGATCTATGTGAGAGGCGTCTATGGTGAGGGAGTTGAGACTGCGGATACAAAAAAGGCTGTCATTCTTGCCGGGGGTACCGGAGCGGCCGTCGTACCATCACTAGCGAAGCAGTTGAAGCAGGCCGGGGTCGATATAACGATCTATTACGGGGTATCAGGAACAGCAGATGTCCCCCTGCTGCAGGATGAGCTCTCAGCATATGGAACCTATACTGCTGTGGCAGATGACGGAAAACCCGGAAGGGTGATAGAGGTGATGGCCGAGAACATACACCATGTTGAAGACACTGCATTCTATACGATCGGACCGGAAGTGTTCATGAGTAAAGCGGCTGCGGTCATGGCAGAGAAGGGCATACCTGATGATCATATCTTTCTTTCCATGGAACGCCTTTCCCTGTGCGGGATCGGAATGTGTGGAGAGTGTGCCTGCGGTAATAGACTGACCTGTCAGTATGGGACCTTTATGCAGCTTGATTTTCTTAAAGAACATTCACCGGAGTTATTATGATAGATCCGCATGTACATCTAAGAGACTGGAACCAGCGTGATAAGGAGACCATGGCCCATGGGATGAGGGCTGCATCGTGCATTGGGATTGATGCGCTCTTTGAGATGCCGAACACCGATCCTGCACTCACGACTCGTTTGTTGATTGAAAAGAGGATCGTTGATGCGCAGAAGGTGATTGAGACCATGGAAGAATCTATTACGTATGGGCTCTATGCCGGGCTCACTGCCGATAGCAAACAGCGCAGTGAGGTGCTGCAGGCTTATCGTGACCTATTCCCGAAAGTAATCGGATATAAACTCTTTGCCGGCCATTCGACCGGGCATATGGGAATGACCACCTATGACCAGCAGCTGGCCGTCTATCGTCAATTCACTGATGAGGGGTATAGAGGAATACTCGCAGTACATTGTGAGAAAGAGTCACTTCTCCATCCTGAACTCTGGGATCCTGCGAATCCTATCTCTCATAGTGCCGCACGACCGGTGATTGCCGAAGTAGCGTCGGTTGCAGATCAGATACGTGCAGCATCAGAAACAGGATTTCTTGGTATCCTCCATATCTGTCATGTGAGTTCTCCTGAGACCATTCGTTATATCGAACAGATACGCAGGACTAAACGGATCCCTTGTATTATAACCTGCGGGGTAACGCCCCACCATGTGCTCTTGTCGGTTGAGGATGTGGTAGATACGGGGAACCTTGTGAAGATGAATCCGCCTCTTCGTGATCAGGGATCTCAAAGGGAACTCTATAAGATGTTACTTGAGGGAAGAATCGATTGGATTGAGAGCGATCATGCACCTCATACCCTCAAAGACAAAGAAGCAGGAGCCTCAGGTATCCCCGGGTTCGGAGGGTATGGCAGGCTGGTGCGTTCACTGATCGATGATGGTATCTCTGAAGACAAGTTGGCACAGTTGACAGGAGAGCGATTCAAAGAGATCCTTGGTTTGGATTTTGAAACCGCACGTGCGGATCGCCGTACACTGGATCGCGGGATTGAAGAAGTCGGCAGGATGTATCCCTATGATCCATGGAAGTGTGTCAGATGTCATCAAGATTGATAATACCGCAGCGTAAACCGGTGATAGCGGCCTCAGTACGATCCGAGACTTCAAGTTTTGCGAAGATCGCACTGGTATAGTTTCGTACCGTTCCTGTCGAAAGACAGAGCTTATTCCCAATCTCACTATTAGAGAGTCCCTTTGCCACACAGAGCAGAATCTCCTGTTCACGAGTAGATAACTTCCCGGTGTAGATCTTCTCTGCCGTATGTTGCTGCTGTAGAAACGGCAGCAGCTTTCCGGCAACAGAAGGATCCACATAGGTATCTCCAATAACCGTCCCCTTGATCGCATCGATCAGCTGGTTCCGCGGGGTATCTTTCAATAGATACCCCGATGCCCCGGCTTTGAGTGAATCGATGACCCAATCGTCATCGGCATAGGTGGTCAGAATCAGGATTTTGATCTCTGGCCAGTATTTGTGTATTTTTTTGGTAGTTTGTATTCCATTGAGTACAGGCATCTTCAAATCAAGCAGGATCAACTGAGGAAGCGGGGGGAGCATCTTCTGCAGCTGCTCTATGAGATCATTCCCGTCTTCTGCAGTTGTGACGATCTTGAAGGTCTTCTCAGTACTCAAGATAGTAAAAAGCCCCTCTCTGACGATGTCCTGATCGTCACATATGATCAGATCAATCATGTCTTTCTCCTAGTCCAATCGTTATGAGAGTTCCCTGATGTATTTTGCTCTCAATTGAAAAGGTTGTCCCTATGGCTGCTGCACGTTCCTCCATCGTCGATATCCCAAAGTGCCTTGTCGGATCTGACAATGACTGATCAAACCCTTTCCCGTTATCGCGTATGGTTAACACAGCTTCTTTTTTCTCATTAGTGGTAAAACTTATAAAGACATCTGTTGCCTCAGCATGCCTTATGATGTTCTCCATAGCCTCCTGAATGATCCGATAGAGACTGTGTTCGTTCGCATAGTCAATGATATGAGCTATTGGCTCATAGGTGAGTGCAACCTTGAAC
>CAYYPJ010000013.1:3212-22294 GCA_964473495.1 uncultured Spirochaetales bacterium | reverse complement strand
CTTCAGATTCATACCATTTCTAAACTGTCAACAGCTATTTGATGCGTTTGTCCTGCGTGTCTCTTCCTTTAATGGACATCAATATAAGATGAGTGTTATAATCAAACAAGTTTACCAAAAATGATTGGTTGATACATAAAAGAGGGTTATGATCACAAGGTATTATACATATAGAACATATTTGCAAAAGCGATATCATAAACCAGCATATCGAGTTGGGGTTGACGCCGGATTCTCCTGTCCTAATAGAGATATACATAGACACGGTGGTTGTTCTTATTGTGATGAGTATGGAGCTACTGCTGTCTACCACAGACATACAGAAAGCGGGTTAGCTCAATCAGGTGATTTTGTTGCTTCCCTGGATAATCCTACAGATCCATTGGCAACGCTTACTTCTATAGAAATGCGTAAACACTCGATAACAGAACAGATAAACGACGGTATAGACTTCTTACGAACGAGGTATAAGGCAGAAAGGTTTATGCTCTACTTCCAAGCCTATTCAAACACGTATGGTTCAGTGCCCGAGCTTCGTGAGATCTATGATTTTTCTCTTGAACAAGCTGACTTCTCGGAATTGATTATTGCAACAAGACCTGATTGTATTGATAAGAAGCGAGTGGCCCTCATCTCTTCATATCGTGAACAGAAAGTAGGTGATGTCTGGGTAGAGTTGGGCTTGCAAAGTTCTCAGGATAGAACATTAAAACATATAGGCCGCGGACATACCGTGAAGCAGTTTTGTGATGCCTTTGCATTGCTGCGGAAAGCAGGTATCAAGATATCGATTCATCTGATCCTGGGTTTGCCGGGAGAACATTATGCTGATCTCTTTCAGACTGCAGAACTCATTACCCGGCTCCATCCTGAAGCGGTTAAGATCCATAACCTCCATATACCAGTGGGCACTCGTATGTATAAAGAATATCTTGATGGAGAGATACAAGCCCCTTCAGCAGAGAGGCATCTCTCCTATACTATCTATTTGCTAGAACATATTCCTTCTGATATCATTATACAGCGGCTTATCTGTGATACACCGTTACATAGGCTCGCCGCCCCGGTGAAGTTCTTAAATAAGGGAAAATATTTAGGATTACTGCAAAAAGAACTTACACTTTTTGATACATGGCAGGGTAAGCAGTTAGGAGAACGGTGTTATGGAATATAGCGGATATAAGCGCCGAATAAGTACCGTATTATGGGTGTGTGTGAATGCTGTGATACTGGTGTTATCCCTGATCCCGATGGGGCAGGTCGTTCAGCACGTCTCATTCAATGATAAGATTGCACACGGGATTGCCTATGCAGTGCTGGGGTTCGTTACCTATGGTTTTATCGTCTATCATGAATTATTTCAGTCAAGATCTGTTTTCTTTCTGATAAGCTCAGCCTTATTCTATTGTTGGTTTGTTGGCGGGGGTATTGAGCTGATACAGCCTTTTGTTGGAAGAAGTAGAGATGTATTTGACTTTCTTTTCGATATTCTGGGGTCTTCGGTGGGTATATTTGGGGCATACTGGGTCATGAGAAGAGCCTTGGATACTCATTTCTATCGAAAACAATAAATCCCAAAGATTCCCTTTGCATACCGATGATATCAAAGATATACTATAAAGAAAATCATAGGGAGCAAAGAATGAGCGGGGGGAAATATATAGGGGCTTTGGATCAAGGTACTACTAGCACGAGATTTATCCTGTTTGATCATGATGGAACTATTGCTGCCTCACATCAGTTAGAACATAAACAGCTTTTTTCTCAACCCGGCTGGGTCGAACATGACGCGATGGAAATATGGAACCGATCAAAGACGGTGATAGCGGTGACCATGGAAAAGGCGGGAGCATGTGCTGAAGATATTTCAGGAATAGGAATTACCAATCAGCGAGAGACAATCGTGGCTTGGAACAAAAAGACTGGGATCCCGTATCATCATGCCATTGTCTGGCAGGACTTGCGGGGGAAGGACTTCATTGATGAGCTTGCAGAGAGGCCTGATGCTCAGAGAGTCTCGGAAAAGACCGGATTGCCCTTGAGTCCTTATTTTGCCGGGTCGAAGATCGTATGGCTGCTTGAACATGTTGAAGGCCTGCGTGAAGATGCAGAACGAGGGGAAGCCTTATTTGGTACTATGGATTCATGGCTTATCTGGAAACTGACTGGCGGTGTCCACATCACTGATGTCACGAATGCTTCAAGATACTTATTGATGGATCTTGAGTCTCTTTTTTGGGATGAAGAGTTACTGGCTCTATTCAATATACCCAAAAAAGCGCTTCCTGCTATATCTCCATCCATAGGGACTATCTATGGTTATACCCTGGAAGACGGCCCTTTCCAGGGGAAAGTCCCGCTATGCGGTATTCTTGGTGATCAGCAGTCGGCTCTGTTTGGGCAGGCTTGTTTTACTGAAGGATCTGGGAAGAATACCTATGGAACAGGGTGTTTTCTCCTGGTCAATACCGGGAATAAGTTGTGTAAATCTACTCAGGGTCTATTAACCACCGTAGCCTATCAAGAGACAGGCAGGAAGCCCGTCTATGCACTGGAAGGATCGATTGCTGTAGCCGGATCTCTCGTGCAATGGACCCGTGATAATCTTGGAATGGTGAAGAGTGCTCCTGATCTTGATATATTGGCTGAAACGGTAGACGATAATGGCGGTGTCTATTTTGTACCTGCATTTGCTGGGCTCTATGCGCCCTATTGGCGTTCAGATGCCAGAGGCATCATTGCAGGATTGACTGGGTATGCCACATCAGCACATATCGCTAGAGCAGTCCTGGAAGCTACGGCTTTTCAGACAAAAGACATCTTTGATGCGATGCAGAAAGATTCCGGAATCGGGATTACAGAATTGAAGGTGGATGGCGGTTTGACGAACAGCAGCTTACTGATGCAGTTCCAGTCAGATGTTCTTGATATTTCCGTCATACGACCAGTTGTAGCCGAGATTACTGCCTTAGGGGCTGCATATGCTGCTGGGCTGACAATAGGGTTTTGGGCTGATAAACAGGAACTTGCTGCTCAATGGAAGGTGAAACGGCGATGGATCCCTGATATGGCCGAAGCTATACGTCAGAAGCATCTTCATCTCTGGCATAAGGCTGTCGAACGTACTTTCAATTGGACTGACTAGCATATAATACCTGTATCTGTATTGCTTTCTATTATCATCGAGGTGGAGTGGTGCTTATGGAAATTGGCGGTTTCTCGATTTTTTATATCCTCTATGTCATATTGGCTGTTTCGTTTAGCATCGAGATTCTTCTTGATAACAAGACAGCTCAGTCAAGTGTTGCATGGATCCTGGCTATCTTTCTGATTCCCTATGTCGGGGTGGTGCTGTACATTTTCGGAGGTATAAATTGGCGTAAACGTAAATTGGTGAAGCAGCATCCTGAAGAATTGTTCGGGACATATCTGCGAAGTGTCCTAGATCAACAGCAAACAGCACTTACCGATGAGAGAGGTATTCTTGGGTCTGATATACTTAAGATCATGACTATCACCATGAAGTCCGCGAATGCAATAATCACTGAGAATAATCATATTGTACTCTATCATCATGGGAAAGAGCTCTTTAAAGCTATGATTCATGATTTGGAGATGGCAACGACCTCTATACATCTTGAGTATTATATCTTTCGTGATGATGAGTTAGGTAATCAGATTATCTCTATTCTAAAGAAAAAAGCTGATGAAGGGGTAGAGGTTAGACTGCTTGTAGATGGCGCTGGATCAAAGTTTGCCCTCTCATGGAAGGGGAGGCGTACATTACGCAGAAGCAAGGTGGAATTCAGAAGTTTCCTGAATCCGAGTAATATCGTGACGGCTTGGTTATTGAACTACAGATCCCATCGTAAGATCGTCATCATCGATAACAAGATAGCATATGCCGGCGGGATGAATATTGGAAAAGAATATATAGACGGCGGGAAACGTTTCTCTTCTTGGCGCGATACGCATGTCAGATTTATTGGACACTCTACGATCATCCTACAGTCTATCTTTCTTGCAGATTGGGTGAATAGCGGGGGGAAGCCAGCTAGTTTGGATTCTTACTTCACCGATGGTACCATTGCCCCGTCTTTGGGAACTAGTCTTGGGGTACAGCTTATAGCGAGTGGACCTGATTCCAAATGGTCCGCTATTCATCAACTCTACGTTACTATGATCACGAATGCGAATAAACGGGTTATTATTCAGAGCCCCTATTTTGTTCCTGATCAAAGTATTGCGGTAGGTTTAGTGAATGCCGCATTAAGCGGGGTTGAAGTGAACATTATGATAACCGGATGTCCTGACAAGAATGTACCATTCTGGGTAGCCTTTACTTTCTTTGAACCCCTATTACAGGCCGGTGTGAAGATTTATCTCTACAAGGCTGGATTCTTTCACAGCAAGATTGTGATCATTGATGATCATCCGGTAACGGTTGGCAGCTGTAATATGGATCAACGCAGTTTCTTTTTAGATTATGAATTGAATGCTATTTTCTATGATAAAGCAATCACGCAGGAATTCATATCGCAATTTGAAGAAGATTGTAAGTACTCTGAACTCCTTGATCTCGAGACCTATCAGCATATATCCTCACTGAAGAAATTCAGGAATTCGGTTTTTCGTTTATTCTCACCGCTCTTGTGATAATCTTCCGTTGGTTCTATACTAACTATAGTCTTGGACATTGTATAAGGAGTTCTCATGGGGTCTGTCTTTGATATCTGGTATGTGAAAGATATCATCATTCCAATCATTGACATCGGTATCGTTACCTTCTTTCTCTATAAGATATATGTCACTATAGCGCAGACAAATGCTGTGCAAATGGTGAAGATATTTGTCTATATGGCATGTTTGTATCTATTAGCCTATCTTGCAAAATTGGCGACGATCCTCTGGTTGTTTACACAGCTTACCCCGATAATCATTATTGTTATCGCAATCATCTATCAGCCTGAATTACGTATGGCATTCACAAGATTGTGGAATGGAGGACATGGGTTCTTTCGGTTTGGCAGTCAAACTACAGGTGATCAGATAGATATGATCATAAATGCACTTGACGTGCTCTCGACAAAGCGAAGAGGAGCCCTTATTGTGTTTCCAAGGAAACTTGGTGTGAGAGGGGTCGTTGATTCAGGGACTCGATTGAATGCTGATCTTTCCAGTACATTGCTCTTGACGATCTTTGATCATGATACCCCGCTGCATGATGGTGCAGCCATCGTGCAGGGTCGCAAGATTGTATCAGCCGGCTGTTTCCTCCCGTTGAGTGAACAGGCTGATATACGAAAGAGTTTTGGCGCACGACACCGTGCTGCATTGGGAATGGCTGAAGATACTGATGCAGTGGTGTTGGTGGTATCTGAAGAGACAGGGGCCATGTCTCTTGCCTATCATGCAAATCTCTATTATGATCTGTTCCCTGATACGATAAAGAAGATGTTGATAGCATTGCTGCACTACTCTGATTTGACACCGGAAGAGATTGAGGAGGAGGGTGATGAAGCAGCCGAATAGATTTATCCAATGGATGATGTATGACTGGCCTGTGAAGGTCCTCTCCTTATTGACAGCTATCCTGTTGTTCTTCTTTGTACAGCTGATCATGGTCGAACAACGGTCATTCATGGTCCCTCTGCATGTAGAGACCCAAGAACAGCTCTATGTTAGCAGTTCATATCCGGAGATGGTGCAGGTTACCCTGACGGGGAACAAGGATGATGTATTTATGATCTGCCCCAATGATCTTACAGCTGTCCTTGATGTGAATTCTACTACTGATGAGGGGATAATCACTGCTCCGATAACTATACGGAAAGGTGAGGTGCTACAGGGGATGAAGGATGTCCAAGTAGTTGTTGAACCGGATCATGTTCGTGTGCAGGTGGAAAAGAAGGAATAGGATTGTATGATCATAGGATTAGGTATAGACGTTGTGGAGACCGATAGAATGCTTCCTCATATCGAGGATCATGCATTTATGAAACGATTTCTTCATGAGCGGGAGTATCAAGAGATCCTTCAAAGCAGAGAATCCCGACAGATATTGTTGGCTTCAAGGTTTGCCGTAAAAGAAGCCTTTGGGAAGGCAACAGGTCTCGGTATGAGGGGAATGGGCTTTCCTGAGATTGAACTCTCTCATGACAAGTTAGGGAAACCCCTCCTCCTACTGCATGGAGGTGCGAAGAGAATCTTTGAATCATTAGAGGCTGAGCATCTTCATGTGACTCTTACCCATGGATTATCTGTCGCTGCTGCGGTAGTGATTATCGAGAGATAATGAAGACGATATCAAGCATAGTGAATAGATGAGCATAGGAAAGATATGTGAGACGGATTAAACTGACAATAGGATATGACGGGACAGATTTCTGCGGATGGCAGATTCAGTCACACGAGAGGACAGTCCAATATGAGATTGAAAAAGCCCTTGAAATAATGCATGGACATCATGTGAGAATCCATGGATCCGGCAGAACTGATTCCGGGGTCCATGCTGTAGGACAGGCTGCACATTTTGATACAGATATAGCGTCGATAGAACCAGAACGTTTTATGATTGCTCTCAATAGCATGATGCCCAAAGATGTACGGATCTATGCCAGCGATCTCGTCCCCGAATCCTTTCATGCTAGATATAGTGCGACCCTGCGAGAATACCGATACATTATAAAAGAGTATGCGTTTATCTCCCCGATGGAACAACGCTACTGTCTTGGCGTACCAAGATTTCCTGATGTGCAGCGATTGAACGGTTATACCGGATCCATCATAGGAATCCATGACTTTACCGCATTCACTGCAGCAGGCGATATGAGTAAATCAAAAGTTCGCAACATTCATCAGGCCTATTGGTATATTGATGGCACTTCCCTGGTTTTTACCATTACAGGGAATGCCTTTCTTTGGAAGATGGTACGTTCCCTCATTGGTACAATGCTTGAACTGAATCAGAGAGAAGCACCCCCTGATCAGATGCGAATGATCTTGGAGTCTGGGGACCGTTTAGCTGTCGGATCGACAGCAGCACCGCAGGGGTTATGCCTGGAGAGGATTATGTATGAACAAATATGATAAGATTCAACAACTGCATGCCTTATGGGACATCCTTGATGACGCACAGACACTTCTTTGTGGTAAAAGACAAAGAGAAGCAGGGAATCCGACCCCTGATTTCTCTGTATGTGCTGCTGATGACTGTATTGATCAGTGTGATGATTCACCTGCAGAAATCAGTGCAATGAATATGAACCAACTCGTAGAGGCAATAGAGAAGTGTAAGAGTTGCGGATTATGTGACACAAGAAACCATCCCGTTCCCGGAAAGGGAGTTATGAAACCTAAAGTCATGATCATCGGGGAGGCTCCGGGAGCTCAAGAGGATGCGACAGGTGAACCTTTTGTCGGGAGATCAGGGGACTATCTGGATACATGGCTGAACGCGATAGGATTGTCCCGGGAAACAGATATCTTTCTTGGGAATATTATGAAATGTCGGCCTCCAAAGAATCGTGATCCATCTTCAGATGAACAAAAGGCATGTATCCCCTATCTGCTGCGTCAGTTAGAGCTGATAAAGCCAAAGATGATACTGTGCCTTGGACGAGTAGCTTCACAAATTCTTCTAGAGACCACTACGGGAATAGGTAGACTTCGCGGGCAGACTTTTACCTATCAGGGGATACCGCTTATGGTGACATATCACCCAAGTGCTGTACTGCGGTATCCTGATAAGTATCGTCGTCCAGTCTGGGAAGACTTGCAGCGTGTGCAGACCCTGTTAGCAACGTTTGAAGACGAGGGCTAGAGGCGTGTATGTAGAGGTGCTCTTCAACCTTCCTCTTCATCAGTCATTCACCTATGCTGTTGATGAGACCCACCCCTGTGATGTGGGGTATAGGGTAATTGTTCCCTTTGGGAAACGATCTCTTACAGGTTATGTTATAGCTTCTCATGATCAGGAACCAACGGGGTTTGCGGTAAAGCAGGTACAACGTGTTGTTGATAAGGAGGCACTCTTCGGGAATGATCAAATAGAACTTGCCGGATGGATGGCTTCTCTCTACTTCTGTTCTAAAGGAGAGGCCTTAGCTCTTATGATACCCGGAGGGAAAAAAGAACACGACCTTCCTTCATTAGGTATTGATGATATGTCTCCTGTTCAGGAGCTGGAGCTTTCTTCCCATCAGCAAGTGGCTGTGAATCATATACTCACAGGAGATCATGGTCTCTATTATCTCTTCGGGGTCACCGGTTCAGGTAAGACTGAAGTATTCCTACGGGTAGCTGAGAGGATTATCCTGGAGGGTAGGAGCGTGATCTATCTTGTCCCTGAGATATCATTGACGCATCAGCTTGCTGCAATTGTGAAAAGAAGGTTCCCCCATGATGTAGCGATACTTCACTCTGCATTAACTCCTTCACAGAAACTAAAAGAATGGTTACAGATACGTCATGGTGAAGTCCATCTTGTTATTGGTGCACGTAGTGCCATATTCGCTCCCTGTAAGGATATAGGTCTTATCATCATAGATGAGGAACATGAGAATACCTACAAAGCCGGATCGACACCGCGTTATCATGCCAGGCAGATCGCATTTCATCGTGCACAAACAGCAAAAAGTAAAATTATCATGGGAAGTGCGACCCCTTCACTAGAGGCCTGGAGACTGATGAAACAAGGACGTATTCAACGTCTGGATCTTCCTCTCCGTATTTCTGGCGGTTCAATGCCCACAGTGGAGATCGTCGATGTAAAAGGATGCCCTTCCATTATTTCTCCGAAACTGTCAAAAGCGATAACGCAGGTGCTTGATCGAAAGAAACAGGTGATCCTGTTTCTCAATAGAAGAGGGTTCTCCTACTTCTTTCACTGCAGGAGCTGTGGATATGAGATGATATGTAAGAACTGTTCGGTTGCTCTTACCTATCACAAACAACGGAATAGGATGATATGTCACTATTGCGGATATTCCACGAAACCCATACATATCTGCCCTGAGTGTGGTTCGCTGGATGTGGGCTATTCTGGGTTTGGGACTGAGCTGGTAGAAGATACAGTCAAAAGCCTGTTCCCTTTTGCACGGGTAGGACGACTTGATGCCGATGTGACTAAAAAACGTAATTATCTCAAAGATACGCTTGATCAGTTCTATGCAGGTGAGATTGATATCTTATTAGGAACACAGATGGTCGCAAAGGGACTGAACTTTCCTAATGTGGAGTTAGTAGGTGTTGTATTAGCCGATAGCGGTTTGCACCTCCCCGACTTTAGGGCACAGGAACGGACATTCTCTCTATTGCTTCAAGTTGCCGGTAGGGCAGGAAGGTTTAGCGATATCGGACATGTCATAATACAAACCTATCACCCGGAGAATGTCGCAATACGATTTGCAGCAGTGGGGAATGTTGAGGCCTTCTATGAGCAGGAACTCAAAGAACGATCTATGCTTAGGTTCCCACCGGAGACTCGTATGTGTCGTCTTGTCTTTCGTGCACGGTCAGCAAACAAAGCTGAGCATGCTGCAAAGCGGGCTGCCGATATGCTGGATGAGGTAGTTACGTCAGGTGGTTTCTCTTCAGTTTCTATCCTCGGACCTTCAGAGCCTCCAATAGCCCGTATAGCTCATAATTATCGCTGGCATATATTGATCAATGGGCGTTCATTCAAAGATGTCCACCAAACAGTTTATCAGTTTCTTCAAAGATATGTGACTGCTTCATCTGTATACATGGAAATAGACCTCGATCCAGTCAATCTTCTCTGATTTTATTGACGTTGCTGCCAAAATGTATGTATCATACAGATATGTTAAAAGTTGTGACAATTGGTGATAATATATTACGTGAAAAGGCACTGCCTGTGGAAGAGTTCGGACCGGAACTAAAAGCCCTTGCCGATGAGATGTTCGAAACCATGAAGCAGGATAGAGGTATTGGTCTTGCCGGACCTCAGATTGCTGTTTCAAAACGTATGTTTGTGATTGATGTGCCAGACGATGCACCTCAGGTATACATCAATCCTGACATTCTAGAGACTTCCCAGGAAATCGTAAGTTTTGAAGAGGGCTGCCTGAGTATCCCCGGGGTGTTCTCTGACGTCATTAGACCGGCAGCAGTGACAATGCAGGCTCAGCATCTTGACGGGAAGGCTTTTACGGTTAAGGCCGATGGAATACTGGCAAGAGTCATTCAACATGAATATGACCATCTGAATGGTGTGTTATTCATTGATCGTATTCCTTCAGAACGAAGAGATCAGTTAATGAAGACGTATTACAGAAAGCAAAAGAAGAAGCACAAATACCTATGAGAATACTGTTTGCCGGAAGTCCTGCAATAGCAGTCCCATGCCTTGAAGCTCTGTACCATGAATTTGATGTAGTTGGTGTCTTAACAAATCCTGATCGTAAAAGGGGTCGGGGTATGCGTATGTCCTCTACAGAAGTCAAGAACAAGGCACAAGAGCTTGGTATCCCAGTCATACAGTATGAACATCTCTACCGTCAGTCTCGTGAGGATGTAACGGCATTGACGCCAGAGCTATTGGTATCATTTGCCTATGGAAGAATATTCGGGCAGAAATTCCTTGAACTCTTTCCGCTGGGAGGAGTCAATGTACATCCTTCGCTATTGCCGAAGTTCAGAGGGTGTGCCCCCATTCAGGCTGCAATACTATCAGGGGAGGATCATACGGGGATCACGGTGCAGAGGTTGGCTTTGAAGATGGATGCCGGTGACATCATGGGGCAGATGAGGTTGGATCTTACTGGAGAAGAGACTACCGGGACTCTTACGCAGCGTATTGCTGCAGTGAGTCCTGAACTTCTTGTAGAGACCCTGCGGTCTCTTGAGCATGGTGAGAACAGTTTTGTATCACAGGATGAAGAGGAAGCAACGTACTGTACCTTCATTGAGAAATCAGAGGCGAAGATCGACTGGTCAGCAAGTGCTGATGAGATTAGCAGAAAGACTCGAGCCTATTACCCCTGGCCGAAGGCTTCCACTCGGTATAACGGTAAAGTATTAATGATCACCTATGCTCTTCCTCTTCAGAATGATATACCCGGTATAGTCGCCGACGATTCTCTGATTCCAGGGACTGTAGTAGGTTCCTCTGCAAAATATGGTATTGTCATAACGACCGGTCAGGGACTTCTGGGAGTTACTAAGCTGCAGTTGCAGTCGAAGAAAGAGATGGGATGGGAATCCTTCATGAATGGGAATCTCGGGATTGTCGGGAGTATCTTGGGCCCTACAGAATAGAGTAAGTAGTTCATACAGCTTGCAGCTGCAGCTTTCCAGAGTTTAGGCATATACTATCTATGAACGTTGAGAGAGTTATGAAAACATATAAAACATTTGCTATGATTATCTTATTGATCGTAATACCAATAGAAGGATATGCCCAGTCAGAGATATCAGCACTGCAGACAAAAGATGCTCCTACCGTTGCACTTGTCTTATCAGGAGGTGCTGCTTTGGGGTTCGCCCATATAGGAGTGCTTAAGGTCCTTGATGAGTTGGGTATCCCTATTGATATGGTATTGGGTACAAGTATGGGTGGCCTGATCGGCGGAATGTATGCAATTGGATATACTCCGCAAGAGATTGAAGAGGCGTCAGACAAAATTGATTGGTATGGACTTTTTATGGCACCGAATAGCGTGCAGGACTTCTATTTAGAACCAATTGTTGATAGTCAAAAGAATATCTTGTCGTTCTCGTTCGATGAACATGGACTCGGGAAGAGCCTTGGTATCTTCTCTGATCAGAAGATTAATTCTCTGATGTCAGAACTCACGGCAAAGGTATCCTATGTGGATGATTTCGATGAATTATACATACCGTTGAGAACGGTTGCTGTCGATATACTGACTGGTGATGCTGTGGTATTTGATTCAGGAAGAATTGTTGATGCACTGCGGGCTACTATGTCAATTCCGACGTTGTTCCCACCGTATCAGGTGAATGGTCACTATTATATTGACGGCGGGGTACTGAATAATCTCCCAGTGAATGTGGCAAGGGAACTGGGTGCTGATATCGTTATTGCCGTCAGTGTCAGTCCTGAACCGTATATATCCATGGATGAGATATCATCAAGTCTTGATGTACTCACACAGAGTTTGAACATTGTGATAAGTGCTACCGAAAGAGATCGAGCAAAACTTGCCGATATTCTTATATCTCCAGATCTTACCGAACTTGGGAGGTATCAGTTCTGGGAATATGATGAATTTATCGAACGTGGAGAAAAAGCTGCTCGTGAGAAGGAACCGCAACTGCGTGCATTGCGTGACAAGATTGCCCAGACACGGGATTGTACTCCGAGGGCGGTAGACAGAGTAGGGTCATATACGTCATCAGAAGTGTTGAGATTTGATAAGATCGTTCTCTCAACTGAAGATAATCAATTTCCTATGGAGTTGTTTGATGGATTCCATGACAGACTCTTATCAGATCTCACACAAAAGAAACTGGTAAATATCTTTAATCGAATTGTGAACAACGGTAGGTATAGCTCTATCACATACAGACTTGTACCAAGTGAGAAATATGGTTCAGCATATGATCTGGAGTTGAATGCAATTCCCTCTGATAGAGGTCGTAATACCATCGGGATAGGAGCTCGGGTTTTAGGCGGGTTTGCTCAAGCATTACAGGACCCATGGTATTTTACTCCTGCAGTGACGACGTCATTAGTATTTACCGATTTATTCAATACGCATGCATATGCATCATTTGATGCATGGGTGAGTGAGGATCTTTATGCACAATTAGAATTGTTCGCTCCATTGGGAAGTTTTATCTATTTCCATCCGAGTCTTACATTCTACAATGAGTCTTTCAGTACATCGGAAACACTGGATACGAGCCGTTCTATAGAGCTCTCTGCTAAGCAGAATGTTGGTGTTATGCTGGGTAAGTTCACCGAATTCGGTTTGAGACTTCATGAACAACTTCTGTGGTTAGTACAAGGGGAGGGTGATGATACTTCATATGATACAGCTATTGGATTATTATTTGGACCTTCTATATCATGGAAGACTACCAAAGAAAGCAGGTTCATCCACGAAGGTATAGTAAGTTATGCTAATCTCGATATCCCTCTTATTGCCGGTAATAACTGGTATGAGCGGTTTTGCCTCTCTCATAACCATTTTATACCAGTAAGCTACAATGGGACATTATCCTATAATGTGTTTGTCGGATCAAATAAGGGGGATTTCACTACAAAGCAGCAGAGTTTTGATATTGGCGGCTGGGATGGTATACCAGGATATCTTTTTGATCATATGATAGTGGATGATGCCTTCTTGTTGGGACTGCAGTACCAACAACGGTTTGGAGATTTCTCTGATATTCTTGGTCTCGATTTCTATGGGATCGGACAGATACGAGTAGGAAATGGATGGGATGATTTTCCCGACCCGGCTGACTTCTCTGTGAAATATGGTGCAAGTTTAGGATTGGGAGTCAAGTCTTTCCTTGGTGATGTGATCTTGGGGATAGGAATGAATCAGGATGCTCAACTTGCATATTATCTTGTGATGAATTAAACATCGGAAAGTAGTTGCATAATGTATACAATTTAGTATAATGACTACTGTCTTGCGGCTGTCGTATAATGGTTATTACCCGAGCTTCCCAAGCTCGTGACGAGGGTTCGATTCCCTTCAGCCGCTTAATTACTAAGAGGCTATATTATAATGGAAAGAATTGTGAAACCCGTGTACAAGTAGCACGGGTTTTTATTGGTTCCAGGGATCCTTACAGATTTCCGAAAAAAACTTCTTATATTTACCAGTATCTGAATATGTGACATATATACTGTCTTCCAATTCCATAATGCCAGGCAATACCAACGTATGTAATACGTATATATATTATTAGGTATGCAAAAGATACGCTAGGGGAAATCTGGAAAAACTTGCCTTATGCTCGTCCGGACTGGGTCTTTTGTAGTTGTTTTATCGTATAAGTCCTAAAGTCAGGAGATACTGTGTTCTTCTAGTATCTCAAGTAGATGCAGCACATCATATCTTCACAGGTAGTATCGGAGAGCAACTCATCAATTACAGGAAGAAGATTCATAGCTGCATATGAGACAGCATGGAATGAATACGCTGAAAGGAGGAGATATCTATACCAAGGTGGACAATCGTAAATATCTGATTAATTATATAGGATACTTGGGAGATTTCCGTACAGTTTTGCTGTTGAAATCAACCGTATTAGTATAAAACATAGCAATATAGGGTTGTTATAGAGCATATTGTATAAACTATCGGTCATACCCCTTGACTTTTCAATTCATTGGTAGTTACAAATGATATCAATATAACATCGAACTGGGACAGCAGGCTTTTTATGTACATTGAGTATCTTGAGTTTGCGACTGGCGGTACAGATGAAACAAGAGGGAATTACATGGGAAAGAAAGTATTGGTTATTGTCGAATCTCCTACAAAAGCAAAGACTATCAAAAAGTTTCTGCCGGATAATTATATTGTAGAAGCAAGTGTCGGACATATCCGCGACCTTCCTAAGACCGCTTCGGAGATCCCAAACGCCTATAAGGATAAAGAATGGTCTCGGCTGGGTATTAATATAGATGAGCAGTTCAAGCCATTGTATGTCACCCCCCGTGGAAAGGGCAAAATAATCCGAGAGTTGAAAAAGAAGCTGAAAGAGGCGGATCTTCTTCTGCTCGCAACAGATGAAGACCGTGAAGGTGAGAGTATCTCCTGGCATCTGATAGATGTGTTGAAACCTAAAGTCCCCTATAAGCGTATGGTCTTCCATGAGATAACGAAGAAAGCCATTATTCGATCATTGGATAGCGGAAGAGATATTAATATGAATTTGGTGAATGCACAGGAGACTCGGAGAATCCTTGATCGATTATATGGATATACTCTATCACCACTATTGTGGAAGAAGATTGCCTATGGTCTTTCGGCAGGACGTGTTCAATCTCCGGGATTGCGGCTTATCGTAGAAAGAGAACGGGAACGTATTCTATTCAAGAGTACTGAGTATTGGGATCTTAAAGCTTCTCTTAGTTGTAGTGATCAGCAGGATGATGCATCTTTTGCGGCAAAGCTAGACTCAGTCGCAGGCATGCGAGTTGCCGGGAGTAAGGATTTTGATGCTAAAACCGGAGTATACAAAAAGAAACACACTCTATTACTCTCCAAGCAAGATGCACAGAAACTGAAAGTGAGACTTGAAGGTAAACCATGGAAAGTAACAGCAGTCACTGAAAAACAGAACAAGACGAGGCCTGCCCCTCCTTTCACGACATCTACTTTGCAGCAGGAATCTAATAGAAAATTACATATGTCAGCAAAAGAGACTATGAGAACCGCCCAGCGATTGTATGAAAAGGGATTCATTACCTATATGAGAACTGACTCCACGCTATTAAGCCAAGAAGGCATACAGTCTGCACGTGTGGCTATAGAGACCCTGTATGGGGCGAAATACCTTTCAAAAAGCCCTAGACAGTATAAGACCAAGTCAAAGGGTGCACAGGAAGCTCATGAAGCCATCCGTCCCTCAGGCGAGGTCTTTAGATCTCCTGTAGATTCAAAGCTTGAAGGGAGGGAACTTGCCCTGTACAAACTTATTTGGAAACGTACCCTTGCATCACAGATGGCAGAGGCCTTGAAATCTTCAACGAAAGCGGTCTTTGCCGTAGAAGATGCGGCATTCTCTGCTACAGGTATACGAATCCTCTTCCCTGGTTTTATTAGAGCCTATGTAGAAGGTCGGGATGATCCTGAAGTCAAACTTATCAGTACTGAGACATGGCTTCCAAAACTGGAAGTAGGTCAGAAGCTTATACCTCAGGAGATAGTCCCAGTCGGACATGAAACAAAAGCTCCTTCACGTTTCACTGAGGCTTCGCTGGTCAAAGAGTTGGAAAAACTTGGTATAGGAAGACCATCCACCTATGCAGCAATCATAAACACCCTCTTTGAACGTGCCTATATAAAAAAGCAAGGGAATACCATAGTACCTACTTTTATCGGTTTCGGTGTGATACAACTATTAGAGAAGAACTTTACCAATTTGATAGAGTATAGTTTCACTTCCGACATGGAAAATACTCTTGACAGTATTGCTATGGGAAAAGTTGATCGAATAAAATATCTGACGCAGTTCTATCTTGGGAAGACAGGGCTGCAGAGCCATGTGGAGAAGCAGGCAAAGCTGATCAAACCTGATGAAGCACGAACAATCATCATGCCGCAGATCCATAGTGTCGATGGTATTCATGTTGGTAAGTACGGTCCCTATATTCTCTGTAAATCGGAAGATGGGAGTGAAGAGATCCACGCATCGTTGTCTGAAGAGATAGCACCGGCAGATCTTATTGATGATGACATAAAACGATTGATTGAAATTCAGAAAGATGGCCCGGAATCCCTGGGAACCGATCAAAAGAGCGGAGAAGCTATCTATCTCCTGAATGGACGATATGGACCTTATTTTCAACTGGGGGAGAAGAGTGAGGACAATCCGAAACCTAAACGGGCAAGTGTCCCCAAGGGAATCAACCCCGATACGATGTCATTAGAAGATATTTCAAAGCTACTGCACCTCCCAAGACTATTAGGTACGCATGTTGAGACGGGAAAGGATGTCATCGCAAACAATGGAAGATTTGGGCCCTATGTGGGGCATGATGGTGAGTTCAGATCTTTGAAGGCTACGGATGACCTCTATACCATCACCCTTGAACGTGCATTGGAAATTCTTGCTGAACCAAAACGCGGAAGAGGGAAAGCCGCAGTGCTCAAGAACTTCGGGAAAGACGATAAAGATGTCACAATCGCTATATACTCAGGTCGATACGGAGCATACATCAAGTATGGCAAGAAGAATATAGGATTACCAAAGAAGTATAAAAAAGACAACGCCTATGAGAGTCTTACATTGGAACAGATAAAAAAGATTATCAATGAAGCAACATAAGAAAGAACAAGGGAGTTATGAGAAGAGGGTATTGATCTTATCAAGTGTTGCCGTGATAACCTGATCCATATTATAATAGGTGTACTCTGCAAGACGACCGATAAATAGATGTGTACCTTGTCTCTCAAGTTTTGCAACGTGTTTCATATATTGATCACGCATAAACATGTTCTTTTCATCCGGCACAATGTAATAAGGTTCTCCCGAGGCTTGGGGATACTCGAAGCAGAGAGTCGTCTTATCTGAAATCTCCCCGGAGAGGGTTTTGAACTCAGTGATCCGTGTCCAATCATAATCATTAGGATAGTTGATGACTGCAGCTTGCTGGTATTGCCTCATAGCTACTGTCTTGAATACCAGATGCAGAGAACGGTATGCTAGATTCCCATGCATATAGTCAAAGAAGCGATCTACTTTTCCTGTATAGATCGTCAGCTCTGGATGTAGATCTTTTTTTAGTGAGAAATAGTCTGTGTTAAGCATGATTGAGATATTTTGATGGTCAAGCATCTTCTCTACCATAGCAGTATAGCCGGAAGCAGGTATACCTTGATAAACGTCTGAGAAGTAACGATCATCACGATTGCTTCGTACGGGGATTCTTTTAGCAAGATCTGCAGAGAGTTCTGAAGGATCTCTTCCCCATTGCTTTCGTGTGTAATTCTCAAAGAAGGTTTTGTATAGCGTCTCTCCCACCTGGGAGATAACGGCATCGGGGAAATTCTGCGGAGGGTCATTGAATGTTGAGTGCTCGACTTCATTGTGCAGAAAAGATGTGACTTCATTAATGGATAATTCTATTCCAAAGAGTTCAGCGATTGTGTCACGATTGATGGGGAAAGGGATGTATCTTCCATGTGCATAGCTCAATACACGATGCTGGTAATAGGAAAAATCACTAAACCGGTTTACCCATTCCCATGCTCTCTTACTATTGGTATGAAAGATATGAGGTCCATAGGTATGAACAGTTATTCCTGCACTATTCTTGTAGTCATGACAATGCCCGGCTATATGATTGTCTTTCTCGATCACAAGCACCTGCTTATTCTTATCTGCAAGTGATCGAGCAGCTGTAGCACCGGCTAAACCTGCTCCAACGATGATATACTGATAATTCATGGTAACAATCTCCCTATATGTGTGCCGTTTATAACAGTAATATGGTTATCTATGACTGGCGATTATATCTACATACCGTTCATAGACCTGGTCGACAATCTTTTCCCATGGCTGATAGATAGTTGCTAATGCCCCCTCTCCTGCCTTTTTGACCGCATTAGGTTTATCAATGAGACTTAATATCTTTTGTACAAATGAATCAACAGTATTCTGAAAAAGAAATCCATTCTCTCCGTCAACGACACCTTCAGCTGCAGTTGCCCCTTCACTCAGTATCGTCGGAACTTTGAATGCCGCTGCTTCTCTCTCAACCAGTGGAGCATTATCATAAAGAGATGGGAACATGAAAACATCGGTAATTGCATAGTAAGTTTTTATGACTTCTCTATCCCTGATGATCCCTTTGAATTTCACACGGTCTGTGAGGTTGTATTGCGATACGAGAGCCTTCATCTCTTTTTCTTCAGGACCTGTCCCGATGAAGAATGCCTTGAAATTCTTATGCTTCATCTGAAGGATGTGTAATCCTTCAATTATAAGTCGTACATTCTTTTCCCAACGATGCTGACCGACAAAAAGCAGTATAAAATCATCAGGCGAAGTTCCTGTAAGGGCATACCCTTTGGCCTGAAGCCCTTCCATCTCGCGGCTGCTGGGAGCTAGTAAATCAGTTCCATTTATTGCTACTTCAATATGACCAGTGAACCCATATGATCGCAGAGTGTCAATTGTTGAATTGTTTGGTACCCAGACCATATCAGCCTTGCGATAGAAACGCATGATTCGCTTAATTGCTCTATCAGCTAGAAGTTCAGAATGAAAAGCTCGGAGGAAATCTTCTCTATACTTTGAATGAAATGTCGTTACTAATGGGATATTGAGTTTTTTCGAGATCCGCAGTGCCTCTTTTCCGCTAACGAATGGACAATGCGCATGAACGATATCAAAAGGGATCTTAT
>CAYYPJ010000013.1:0-3202 GCA_964473495.1 uncultured Spirochaetales bacterium | reverse complement strand
AACGGTATGGAGCATGTTGAGGCAGTGGAACAGTCGGAAAACGTATGATATAATCATCTGTATCAACGAATTTAGGAACCTGTGGCCCAATACAGTATCCTGTACCGTATTTCTTATTCAACCAGTAGGCGTAGTTCTTTACTACAACCCCGACCCCATCCATGATTGGGAAAAGCGAATCGTTAAATTGTCCCGTGACGAGTTTCTTCATAGTAGTACTCATCCCTCCTGTATGTTATTAGATTTTGTTTTTTGCGTGTTTGTGAAAAGAGTCGTAAACTGCACGTCCATGTTCATTCATCTCCTTCCCGGTTGTCTATCTTGCTGTATGTAACGTATGAGTAGATGAAGATGAGGAGTACAAGAGAGGTGATTGTCACTGCATCCATCCAGAAAGCGATCTTTGCCGAAAAGAAAACTGAGAAGATGATTATGATCCCGGAAATAATAAAACCTCTCCCTCCAATATGTTGGGTCTTTTCCCATACTTCGTTATTATCAAGGGTCCACGGTGTCCGTATTCCATAGGTGTAATTCTGCTTTGCCTGAGGGAGATAATTCCCTATGATGATAAACAATGCCCCTATAAGAACTCGAATGAAGATGTCAATGTGCAGCATCATCCCAAAGGATGCGAGAATGCAGAACCAATGAATCACCAGTATAAAGAGTACCACGTATAGTGCGGTGATTTCGTATGCTTTTTGGTGTTTTTTATAATTCTCAGATTTCGGGTCAATAGAGGGGATGATGGTGAAGAGAAAGACAAAGAGTGCCGGCAGTAGGCCGGTCAGGAAGACAAAGTACCGAGGTTTATATGTGTCAATCTCTCCAGCAGCATTCCAATGGGTCGGAACAAGATCCGGTAAGCTGCTATAGATGAAGAGTGTCGCAATACATGATATAGCTATTGGGATATAGAGAAAGTTCAACCGGTGTTTAATCTTCATGTGATTCCCCTTGTAAACTGAGAAGCCATTTCATGACATCCTGCAGTACTGTTGTATTGAGGGTATAAATGACATGCTGCCCTTTCTTCTCTTTCTGTACTAATTTGGCATCGTATAAGATTGATAGATGATGTGAGATTGAAGGAGCTTTCATGGTAAAGTACTGTGAGATCTCACCAGCCGTCATATTTTTCTTATTCAGAAGGTCAAGCATCTTTCGTCGTGTCGGATCAGATAATGCCTTAAACACCTTGCTCATAGAGTGTTTCACCTTGTACGGATAGGATGATCGAGATTTAAGCAATCATACTGTTGCCAATTAAATGATTAGAAAATATTCTAATTAGATAAAGAAGTCAATACTCAGAAGATAATAAACTTCGGTCACTTCACATCAGTGGTTTGAAAGAGTCTGTTCCCCTCATTATCGATAGGCAATCTACTCCCGAGTAATGGATAGAGATAGAATGCCCAGAAACCTGCACCGCCATAGCGAATGAAGAGTGATATGCTGTGTTCAGGAAGAAGGAGTTTCCCTCCGTAGAGAATAAGCAAAACGCCGAGGAGTCCTGTAATATAGCGAAAGAGCTTGACCATACGAGTGCCGGTGATGATGTAGTTCAATCCTCTTGACTCAAGATAGTACCCAAAAGAAAACCCTGAAGTGATCGATAGCAATTTTATCATGCTTGCTAGAATATCTTCTGACACGATATGCAGTATCACAAGGAGTATGGCGATAAAGACCAGTAGGAGTGTGATCATCCCTGTGTGAAGGGTCAATCGCTTAAGCATTTCTTGTTCTTGAGTCAAAACGAGAATTCGCTGAAATACCAGTGTAGCGAAGATTATACCAAAGATGATCCCGCCGATCACATCGATTGGCCAATGAACTCCCAGATAGAGTCTGGATATTCCCACCAATACGGTAATGATCAGAGTACAGATGACCCATCTGATTGTATGAAAGTAGTTTGCTATGCTGATATAGAAAGTGGCGGCACTCTGTGTGTGACCGCTTGGGAAAGAGAATCCTTCAGCTGTCGCCAATCGTTTACCCTTCACAGAATCAATAACTTGAAAAGGTCTAGGGGTGTGAAAGATGAGTTTTAACGCACCGTTAAAAATAGAAGAAGACATAAGCGTATAGGTGAGTGTATAACCGAGAGGTTTAGAGACATTCCACATAATATAGCTGATGAAAGCAATAAAGATTAATTGTTCACCTCCCATAGAGATTATCTGCATGATTATATCCAGTGTCGGTGATGCGATCTTTTGAAAGAATATTATCACAGTCTCCTGCATAAGGTTTATCCCCCCCCAGTAAAACACGTATGTCTTACTCTGATCTTTAGTATAGAGGAAGAGTTCGGATAAATCAAACTATGTGATATAGTGACCCTATGAAATGCAATATATGCCGGGGTGTGATTCAGACAAAGATTACAGATCGTCATGGCTCTATATTCCATGTTTGTGATCGGTGTGGCTTTATTCAGCGTGAGAGGTCCCAGATGCTCTCTTCTGCTGCGGAAAGGGAGCGTTATCTGCTGCATGAGAATTCACGTGAGAATAGTGGGTATGTCGCCTATCTTATGCGTTTTATTGAAGAGATAGTAATCACACATGTCAAACGGGGCGGGATCATCCTTGATTTTGGTTCCGGGCCGGTACCGGTGTTAAGTGAGTTATTGCATGAAGCAGGGTTCTCGGTTACTTCGTACGATCCCTATTTTGAACCTGATAGAGGATATAGAGATGCTGAATATGATGCGATAATTCTCTTGGAAGTGATTGAACACATAGCAGATCCCCTGACGGTGATCTGCCATCTCAAGAAGATCCTCTCCCCGCAGGGATGTATCATCATTCAGACTCAGCTAGTGACTCCGGAAATCATGGAGATGTTCTCTACTTGGTGGTACAAGGAGGACAGGACACATATTTCTTTCTTTTCAGAAAGATCTCTTCAAATCCTTGCAGAATCTGCTGGGCTGAGGGCAGCAGTATTCAATGAAAACGTTCTATTATTATCCCGAAAGGGTTGACAAAAAAGAGCAAATAATGCAAATTCTATCACGTTACGGGGGCGTAGCGAAGCTGGTTATCGCGCCGGCCTGTCAAGCCGGAGATCACGGGTTCAATCCCCGTCGCTCCCGCATAGCAGCTATTCGAGAGATCGAATGGCTGCTTTTGTTTTGAACATATAGGTCTGGTGATTTTCTGTACGGGAAGAATATCTCTGAATC
>CAYYPJ010000012.1:0-22643 GCA_964473495.1 uncultured Spirochaetales bacterium | reverse complement strand
GAGAAAGCCCCTACAGACAGAGTCATTCTGGGAGAACCTGGGGAAAGTCATGCGATAGATACTGCACGACGAATGAATATACCGAAATCTATCATACAAAGATCAAACGACCTGCTCGGAAGTGATAGAATCGAGATCACCGCATTCATGAAGTCGTTGAAGAAACGTGAACAAGAGATCAAGAAACAGGAGATCCATATCGAAGAAAGGAACAAACAACTCAAAGATAAAGTACGTGATATAGATCTGTATCAGCTGAGATTACGACAAAAGGAACTCATACAACAAAAGGATGACACCACAAAGTTACAGAGATTCATACGTGAAAGCAGGAGTAGACTGGAAAACCTCATACGCGAATTGCGTGAGAATGAGCTGACAAAAGAGCGAATAAAACGAGCACAGGCACAGCTGAAATCACTTGAAGATAAAAAAGAACAGAGCTTATCATACATTGAGAAAGAAACTCTCGAGAATAAAATGCGGGAGAATAGGAATCTTACGATAAGACCTGCTGAACTGACAGTCGGGGCACTCGTCACCGTGAAGAACACCGGGAGAAAGGGGACACTGCTCAGTAGAACGAAAAAAGGGATCTGGCTTGTTGAGTTAGACAACGGGATGAGACTCTCATTAGGCTCTGAGAGACTCATACCAATACGTACCTCTCATCATGATTCGGGGGATACAGCATGGAATACTAAGGTGCATGCCTACGTTGATGAGTATGAGAGCCTGGCATCTCCCTGTATTGATGTACGAGGATATACGCTTTCAGAAGCAATAGAGGGGATTGTCCGTCACATAGATAAGGCCTTGATGGCTGATGTCCATGAGTTGTCCATCATCCATGGAAAGGGTGAAGGAGTCTTACAGCAAGGTATTCAAGAAGAACTTTCTCATATGGAATCTGTCAAGGATTTCTATTTTGCTCGTCCTGAAGATGGTGGACACGGAAAGACCTATGTAATCTTATAATCCATCGTATGTTTCACTTATGTTGTGACAAGTTATCGAATGTTAATGGGAATATCTAAGAATACCTGTTTTATAGAAGATTATATTATATTATGATAAAAGGCATGAATGCGCATCTCGTACGTACATACATCAGAATTACCACAATAGCTCTTTTGTTGCTGGTCATCATCGTTGCCGGTTTCTGGTATTTTACCGATGATATTGACCAGAGTGTCATGCATTATATCCTTAGCGACATCACTGAGCTGCAAGAGGCTACAGGGTATTCCATTGCATATGAGACAATCTACGTAGATTTATTCCACCATGTACATATCAACAATATGCGTCTTATAGATGATAAGTATGGTATGACTGTTATGACAATGGATACCGTTGACTGTACCTATAGTCTCTATGATTTGATCTTTCATGCTAAAGAACAAAGAGATATCTATATAAAGATCTCTACCGGTACTATCCATATCGATGAGGAGTCATCAGTATCTGCATTACATGCTATTGACTATATAATAAATGCCTATCCTCCAAATGAGGATTTCTTTTTGCATGTTGAACTGCAGAATTTGGATATTTCTTATAAGGGGAACGATTCTTCGCATATAATGACGCATCTTTCAGATTTTTCATTCAGATTTGGTAATTATGGAATCGAAGCGTCCATAAAAAGATTTGCTGGGACATTCTTATACGATAGCACTACGAGTATGCTCACATCTGATACCACTACAAAGATAAGTTATAACCTGAGCAGTGAACAGGGCTCTCTCACTATACCTCTAATTACTGCGCAGTATGGTGATTGTGAACTCGGTGAGGCAGCACTATCAGGAAGTATTGATACACGAGGTTTCAACGCTACGTTGACCAATGAAGATATGGATGCCGTTCTGAGTTATACGAATGAAACACATGTCATCGAGACTTCTGTGAATCTGAACTCATTTCCCATCAAGAAATATAAAGATTTCATTCCTTTGAATGATAGCATCAAATCATATATAGGCGATGCGGCAACACTGGAAGGGACAGCTTCCCTCTCCTTTGATACAACACATGAACGTATAGTTACCTATAATGGCACAGTTGATTTCAATCATGTGGATCTGGGAAGCAGGTTCCCCGAGGTGAATCCATCTCTCAAGTTCTCAGGAGATTCGAATCATTTTATCATTGAAGAGCTGGATGCACATATAGGGAAACTGAAGACGAGGATCCATGCAGAAATTCCCTACAAGGATATACATCATCCAACAGGCTCGATCGTAGTCTATACACAGGATGCTGAAAGACAAATCATCGCTATAGATCTAGATAAGAAGGGAGATTCTCATACGTTGCATATGAAGTCAGACATGTTGACACAGACAGAGATCACTGCAAAAACATCCATACAGAGATCACTTCTTAAGTTACAGGGAGATTTCTCCTATAAGGATACTTTGTATCCTTTCGTAAGTACACTTTCTTTCGAAGATATGCATCTTGAGGTCGTTATTGGGGAAGATGCACTAGTTTTCTCAGCCGACTACAAAGACGATATCATTTTCTTCGATGTATCGGTTGATGATCTTGAATTGTGTAAAGACCAAAAAAGAACAGGAGCTGCACGAATAGATGCAGCACTATCCGGGAACTATACGAATGCAGATGTTTGGAACATTAAACTGGATTCTGCCACCATACAGAATATTGCCTATGGTAATTCATCAGCTACGATAGAACTGTCAGCACTTGCAGATCCTGAACGAATAAAACTCCACAATATAATCATAGATGATCATACCAGCAGGCAATTGTTCGGAGATGGAGAAATAACCTATACTATATCTGATCTTATGCATCATCCAATCAATTTGGATATTGTACTCAGCAACAAGACTGAGCAGTATGATATTACTGCATTGTATGAAGAAGATCGTTTGGATGCGTGCATCTCTCTTCTAAACGGGAACCTCGATCATTCTCCCTATTTTATCGGTGATGGAATAGTTTCAGGTAAAATAGATTTCTTAGGAACGCTTGAAGATTATTCTCTTTCCACCAATTTTGTTATAGAGAACGGGAAGATGTTTGATACGGAATTCTCTGGAGATCTTGCTGCCAGAATAAGTCCTGATTCTGTAGCATTTTCCAGTAAGAAAGGATCATTTGGGAATGTAACCTTTCATGATGTCTTGTTTGATTACTCGGCAGAAACTGGAAAATTAATAAGCTCCGGCAATATCGCATTCTCTTTGGATAAAAGACAGATTGCCATGCATGCTGGGATGACTTCTCATATTCCTGGAATCCATATAGATAAGGACTTTTCCTTGAATACTATAAAAGATAAGTCATTCGTGATTGATTTGAACATCAGTGATTATTTTATTGATGATAAGCCAAAGGATGATTTCTCATCGATCATTTCCTATCATGATAATTCAATTGGAATCAAAAGTAAGGGAAATAACGACTTTGCCGTAGATTATTCGTTTGAGAATGGATCTTTTACGGCCTTCTTTGATTCAGACATCCCACTCTCATTCACTATCAAGGGAACCTATAAACAGGGAAAGATTGATGCTGTCACTGAAGATTTGTCTTTTGACCTAAGTCTCTACAACACGCTTAACCTCCCTTTTGCCACCTTTAAGGATGGTACTGCTCATGGAAGTATCTATATTACCGGAAAATTGACTGATCTGGAATATTATGGTGAACTGTTTGCTGATTCTATCGATGTTGATATACCATATACTCCTAAGGAACTATATGTTGATGAGCTGTATGTCTCTCTTATCGGAAAAGAGCTGATAGTTGCACCATTTTCCATTAGAAATGATGAGACACGTTTTGATGCTGAACTCACACTATTCATTGATGATATTATCCCGACAAGTCTTGATCTCTCGGTCTCAATACCAGAAGATAAGCCGGTATCTTTTGCCTATGGATTTGAGAGTTTTAAAATGCAATATAATGGAAAAGTCGCCGGCGATATTCATCTTAATGGATATTTTGATGAATTGACACTGAATGGCGATATTTTCATGGATAGAGGGATAGTATCTATGTTCGAAAGTAATAAGGAAATTGCTGAGAACATAAATTTATCTCTTATTGATATAGATATACGAACTGGGAAGAATGTTCAAATAATTTATCCTAATATAGATTTGCCAATCTTCACAGCATTCGCAAAAGATGGAGAAAAACTGAGTATTCATGCGGATTTAGATAAAGATCAATATAGGGCAACAGGAGATATGGGTATTAGGGGCGGTGAGATTTTCTATTTTCAACGCAATTTCTATATAATCGATGGAAACATCGATTTGAATGTATCACATAAAATCATTGATCCAAGAATATCCTTGACGGCAAAAATAAAAGATTTTGATCGTAATGGAGAAAAAGTCGATATATTTCTATCAATGGATAACAATTCATTATATGATCTTTCACCTACATTCAGCTCGATACCGAGCAAACCATTGGCTGAGATATCAGAAATCCTTGGTGGGAATATCATCCCTACGAACATATCAAGAAATAATGATTTCTCAACTGCACTTGCCATGGCAACTATTGCAACCGATGTGATACAGCAAGTGGGACTTATACAGATTGGTCCCATGGAAGAACTCGAAGTATCAATACGTAACGCTTTGAACCTTGATTTGTTCTCTATTAGAACCCAGGTGATTCAGAATATATTGTTAGATACGATCCCGGGAGATTTCAGCAGCTCTTTTACCAGGAATCCTATTGCAAGATATCTTGACAATACAACTGTTTTTCTGGGAAAGTACATAACGAAAGATATGTTCGTACAGGCTATCATGCAATTATCTATTAATGAAGGAGTCAATTCTGGACTCTTTATCACTGATGATATAGGCTTTGATATTGAATTAAGCTATGAGTGGGATAATCCGCTTTATTATCTCACACTGTCCATGCGGCCGGAATCGTTTGAATTTTCAGATTTACTTGACAGCATGTATATTGGAGTTTCTTGGAGTTTTACACTATAGTATGACATTGGAGTTTTTGAATGAAGCGAATACTGATTTTACTAATTATTGGACTATTTACATTTCCTCTTGCGATAAGTGCTCAGGAAACAAATCTGAATGAGATTGATGGGAAAACTATAGATTCAATTCAGTTTGAGGGTGTGATCCATGCCGATACCGATATCCTGGATTCGGTCACTGAAAAGTATGTGGGGAAACCCTATTCGGAGGACTTGTTCAATCAGCTGAAGGCCGAACTTACTTCTCTGCAGTATTTTTCCTATTTTTATGTGTATGCAGGGAGAACCGGGGATAATAATGAGCTGCTTATGCTCACATTCACCGTCACTGAACTTCCGTATGTCACACAGGTATCCTTTAACGGGAATTCTTTTTTTGACGATGGTGACCTGAATAAGAAGATAAGTATTGCCGCAGAAGGATTCTACAGTAAAGCTATTGTGAACAGCGATGTGAAGACGTTGAGGAATGCCTATATTGATAAGGGGTTTGTTTCCTGCAGCATCAAAAGCAGCATCACCAAAAATGATGAAGATAACACTATTGAAGTAAACTTCATTATTGATGAGGGGAAACAATCAAAAATCAATCAGTTACAGTTTACTGGAAACGAGATCTATTCTTCAAATTCTTTGAAACGTGTTCTTACCTCAAAGGAACAATCACTCTTCAATAAAGGTGATTATTCAGAGGCGAATATTCTTCTCGATAAGGACGCAATCAAGAAGTACTATAGGAAAAGGGGATATGTGGATTGTAAGATTACAGATGTGGATGTCGCTGTTGATACGAGTGATGCATCAAAGGATCTTGTGACATTGACATATGTTATCGATGAAGGCAAACAATGGAAGTTTGGTGGTCTTACCACCGAAGGCAATACCATCTTTGATGATGAGACTCTACAAAAGATTATTACTCAACATGTAGGAGAACCAATAAATATCATTACGATGCAGCAGGATATTGCCAAGATAGCAGATCTTTACTGGAATGAAGGATATATCTATAACGATATCGTCCCGAATGAGATAAGAAACGAAAAAGAACACAGTATATCCTATAAGCTTTCAATAACAGAGAAACAACAGGCATACATTGAAGATATCGTGATAAAAGGGAATAAGAAGACCAAAGATTATGTGCTCTATCGTGAGTTGACCATAAAAGTAGGTGATGTCTTTAGTAAGAAGAAATTTATTGAGAGTGTGCAGAATCTCTATAATACAGGGATCATATCGAACGTAGATTATGATGTACTCTTTGGGAGCGCTGATGGATTGATCGTATTAGAATTCATCGTCGAAGAGGCAAATAAGGTGGATCTGCAGTTTGGCGCGACATTCGGTGGTACTGACGAATTCCCAGTATCAGGATTTCTCTCTTGGACTGATAAGAACTTTCTTGGGAGGGGCCAGGATTTCTCTATCGCAACGAATGTGGCTTCATCAAAACAAAGCCTTGATTTCTCTTATAGGGATGATTGGCTTGCACAGAGAAGATGGAGCGGGGGAATAAAATTCTCAGTCAGCCACAACAACTTTGATAATATTCTTCAGGATCGAACAGGTTACATTTTCTCAGATGATGATTATTATAACAATGAAGCTGCACCTGATCCCTATTCGAGCTATGAAGAATACCAGCAGGCCATAGAAGATGGTAAGAGGATATCTGAAGAGTTTCTCATGAATTACGAGCAGTATAAACTATCCTTGGGGCTGACAAGTGGATATACGCTGCATACCGATGTCGGCAGATTGGGAGCAAACGGTGGTATATTTGTGGGATTAACGAAAGTAATATACGATGACTTGCTGTATAGACCCTATAACCCAATCATCAGGAACAATCTGGATAGTTGGAAATTCTCCAATAAAGTGAACTTATCGCTGAATTGGGATGGAAGGGATCTCGTAAAGAATCCGACAAAGGGTTTTCTCTTTGAAGATACAGTCACGTATGCAGGAGGTTTTCTCGGAGGCAGTTCCCAGTATATAAAGAACAGCTTAGGAGCCTCTGCATATTTTACACTCTTTAAGTTGAATAATAATGAACTAAATCCGACAAACATCATACTCTCTGCTAAATCTACCGTCTCACATATCTTTCCGCAATTTTTCAATTATACAGATAAATTCGGTCTACAAGATCAACCTGTCGCCACACAATCCGAAAAGCTCTATATTGATGGTATGAATATAGTTCGTGGAATTGATAGTCCTATATACAATCTTGAGTTCTTATGGGATACATCTGTAGATGTTTCAGTCCCTATAGTGAAGAATGTACTTTCCGGTGAGACTTATCTGAGTGCTACCGGGTATAAGAGTAGTTATGAGGATTCATTATCATTGGGTTTGACTGACTTCTACTTCAGTACCGGCGCCGGTGTGAAACTCACTATTCCCGGGTTCCCATTAGGATTGTATCTTACCAAAGTGTTTTCATTCGGTGATGACAATCAGATCGTATGGCAGAAAGGAGAGATCTTTCATAACGCAGACAAACCGACTTCAGGTTTTAATCTTGTACTTGCAATAACATACAGCCTCTATTAAAGGAGATTTCGAAGGTAGCATATGTCAAAAGAGACTCCAATGATGCAGCAGTACAAGGCTATTAAACAGGATCAGCAGGATGCTATCCTGTTTTTTAGACTGGGAGATTTCTATGAGATGTTTCTCGATGATGCGAAAGAGGCATCACGGATCTTGAACTTGGTACTCACATCTCGAAGCGGCATACCAATGTGCGGTATTCCGTATCATGCATCAAAAACATATATCAAACGGCTCATTGACGCTGGGAAGAAAGTTGCCATATGTGAACAGACAGAACTTCCGAAGAAGGGGAAAGGCATAGTACGTAGGGAAGTGACACAGATCGTCACCCCCGGGACTGTTATTGATGATGATTTTCTTGATGCCGCAAAAAATAACTATATATGTGCTATTGCTTGTCATACACATGGTGTGTCATGTTCATATGCTGATCTTTCTACCGGAGAATTCAAGATCACAGATCTGAAGCATGATGGGAATTTTGATCGTTTAAAAAGCCTCCTGGGAAAAGTACAACCGTCAGAGTTGCTTATTCAAGAATCACTATACTATGAGAATGCATCGTTTCGCATGATCATCGAACATTCAGATGCTATGGTAACAAAGTATCCCGATTGGTTCTTTTCACGAAAGGATGCATATGAGACTCTAAAAAAACACTTTAAAACTATATCATTAAAACAATTTGGAATTGTTGAAGATGATGACAGTCTTCTTTCAGCTGGTGTTTTGTATGCTTATTTCCTGCAGAATGCTAAACAGCAGCTTCAGCAGATACTACAGATATCTTTCTACGATGAAAACAGGTATGTCAGCATAGATGAATCCGCACAAAAGAATCTTGAGCTCCTGCGTAATCTGCAGGATGGATCAGAGAAATATACCCTTTTCCAGGTATTGAAGCACACAAAGAGCGCTGCGGGGACACGACTTCTCCGTGAATGGATTGTTCATCCTCTCTATGACCTGACTGCCATAAAGGAACGACAGCAAAAAGTGCTGCACTTCTATCAGGATCAGCAACTGCAGAATGACGCGAGAGAATATCTGTCCAAAGTATTGGATCTTGAACGATTGACAACACGGATTATGCTGCATAGATCTCTGCCAAGAGACGTATTAGCGATATCACAGACTATAGAAGCGGTACGTTCTTTGTTACATGCTCATCCCGAAGTACATGAAGCATACTTCTTAGATGTTGACAAACAGATGCTCATCGATGTCTATGAATTGTCAGATCGCATCGCTACTGCGATAAATCCGGATATCAAAGGACCTTTTGAAGAAGGAAAGATCATACAGGAGGGGTTTAACGCAAAGCTGGATGCATTGCGTTCGATGAGAGATCAAGAGGAGAAGATATTAGAAGATTACCTTGCTGAGATCAAGCAGAAAACGGGAATTACAAATATGCGGCTGAAATCAAATAAGATCATAGGTCACTTTATTGAAGTCACCAAGTCTCAGACGAATCTGGTACCAGATTATTTCCTAAGAAAACAGACATTGGTACATGGGGAACGTTATACCACGAACCATCTTATAGAGATCGAGCGGTCAATCTATGAATCAAAAGATAAAAGTGAAGCATTAGAGAAAGAACTTTATGAAAAGCTTCTTGAAGATGTACGTTTACAATTGAGTGTTCTCTTGAAATTATCACACAACATCGCTATCCTCGATTGTTATCAATCATTTGCCTACAGTGCAATGAAATGGGGGTATGTGCTTCCGGAAGTGGTGTCGGATAATGTATTACAAATCAATAATGGGAGGCATCCTGTTGTCGAATCAATCATGGAACCTGGTTCGTTCATTCCCAATTCTATACATATACAGGCAGATGCGAATCGGTTAGCATTGATAACTGGACCGAATATGTCTGGTAAATCAACTTATCTAAGGCAGATAGCTTTGATTGTTCTTTTATCTCATATGGGTTCGTTTGTACCAGCAGATTCTGCATGTATAGGACTGACTGATAAAGTATTCTGTCGCGTAGGCGCTTCTGATAATTTGGTTCGCGGTGAATCAACATTCCTTGTCGAGATGAATGAAACGGCATATATTCTAAGAAATGCTACACGAAACAGTCTGGTCATCATGGATGAGGTTGGACGGGGTACTAGTACGGACGATGGGCTGGCTATTGCGTATGCAGTTCTTAATAAACTCTTACAAATGGAGATAAAAACACTTTTTGCCACTCATTATCATGAATTGACAACTTTGCAGCATGAGCAATTACAAAAACTCTATCTTGATATCGCTGACGATAATGGTACCATCATATTTCTTAAAAGAATTCGCGAAGGAGTCGCAGCTTCTTCGTATGGTGTTCATGTTGCAGAATTAGCAGGTATACCCCATGATGTATTGCAAATCGCACGTACCTATCAGGAAAAACACAAAGGATCAGGGAAACAACCAGAGTTGTTTCTTGTCTGTGATACAGCAGAACAGGGAAAAACAGCCAAAAAGAAAGAGTATGATCATATCCTAGAACATATTGAGCAGATTGACATCGACTCGATGACCCCATTAGAGTCACTTCTTGTGCTGAAAGAGCTTAAAGATGAGATATCAAGAGTTGAATCACAATAGACAGTATCTCAGTTATAGGATATATGAGACTCACGAATCTGTATTGTGTGTTGTGTGGTTGTCCCTGTCCAGACCCTGATCGGATAATCTGTGAAGCATGCATGACCAAACTTACTAGTACCATGATCCCCTATCAATTCACTACCTATTGCCCCCTATGCGGTATGCCTGAATTTTCTAGAGAAATTGATTGTATTCGTTGCCATGGGATTGATGAATATGGGATGCGTATCTATTCTCTTTTCAAGTATTCCGGATATGCAAAAGAGCTCATTAGACTCTATAAGTTTTCCGGATGTAAAGAACTTGCTTATCTGATCGCTCAATTGATCTTCTCCTTTGCAGATGATGTTGTAAAAAGACCTGTAGTCTTCGTACCCGTTCCCTGCAGCCATAGCTCTTTCATAAAACGCGGATGGGATCAGATGAGTATAATCTGCATGTGGCTAAGACGATTTGGCTGTGCGATATGTGAATGTATAAGGAGAAGTACAACGAGTAAAGAATTAAAACATATGAAAAGATCACAGAGAACCCATATAAAAGAAGATTCATGGATACAGCTAAAGGAAAATTCACAAACAGTATTTGATGATAATGTGACGTATATCCTTCTTGATGATGTCTTAACGACTGGTTCCACACTGAAAGCATGTAAATCACTCTTGGATACGTATGGTGTGAAACAAATTGTTGGTCTTACAATAGCTATGGATTGACTATTATAGTGCATATTGTTATAAATAAGTAACAGATTAAAAGGTTGAAAATTTTTATCTGGAGTCGATTCTTCGACTCCTTTTTTGTGAGTGTATGATAAAAAACGAATTGGTTAAAAAAGAATTATTTCATCAAGCGCAGCAAGTGCTTGATGAGGATATATATCGTATCATTGAGATCTCAGAGCATGAAGAACAAGGTAGATGTAATATACGGATTGTGATTCAATCAGTAAGCGGAAACACGAGTGTAGATGACTGCACGAAAGTACATCGTCTTCTTTTCCCGAGATTAGAGATGCTGAGAGAATCAAGAGATGTGTTTTTAGAAGTATCCACACCTGGAATTCAAAGAAACATAAAGGATGTTCAGGAATTTGATGCTTTTATTGGCAGGGATCTTCATGTTATGCTTGTTGGATCATCAGATTGGATTGATGGAGCACTTCTAGAGGTATCAAACACTGGTATACTGCTTAAGATTTCACCAGAAAAACATCTATCAATCGCATATAATGATATAAACAGGGCAAGACTTGTCTATAATTGGAGGGATAAGAAATAATGGCCACAGGGTTGAGAGAAGCAATTCGAAGTCTGATTGATGACCGCGGAATATCAGAAGAACTTATCCAGAAAACAATAGAAGACTTTCTTTTAGCAGCATACAAGCGAAAGTTTGGTACTGTTGAGAATGCTGTCGTCACGTTTAGCGATGATGGAGAAGATGTCTCTCTTTATGCGAAGAAAACTATCGTAGAAGATGTTCAAGATGAAGTCCTTGAGATAAATCTTGAGGATTCTTTGAAATTGAATGAAAACTGTGAACTTGGGGATGAACTCCTGATAAATATTGATCCAAAAGATTTTGATAGAATTGCCGTACAGAGTGCTAAGCAAAAAGCTAAGCAGACATTACGTGAGATTCAGAAAGATACGCTCTATTCCGAATTTAAAGGAAAAGAGGGAGAGATGGTTATTGGATATTTTCAACGTGAGAACAATGGTGATATATTCATAGATCTTGGAAAGACTGAAGGGATTCTCCCGAAGCGTTTTCAGTCTCCACGTGAGGTATATAGACAAAATGACCGTATTAAATGTCTTGTATACAGCGTCGAGAAAGCTCATACAGGATTACGTATTATTCTTTCTAGAACACATACGGACTTTGTTGCAAGATTGTTTGAGTTAGAAATCCCGGAAGTATATGACAGAAATGTTGAAATACATAAAATGGTACGTGAACCGGGATATCGTACAAAGGTCGCAGTATATACCAACAGAGAAGATGTTGATCCTGTTGGGGCATGCGTCGGTTTGAAAGGAATACGTATCCAAACAATTGTGCGAGAATTAGAAGGTGAGAAGATTGACGTGCTGCGATATGATCCAAATCCTGTTAATTATATCAAGAACGCATTATCACCTGCTGATGTAAAGAATGTATATATTCTTGATGAAGGGAAGAGAAATGCTCTAGCTGTTGTTGATGAGAGTCAGCTCTCATTGGCGATTGGGAAACAAGGATTAAATGTACGTTTGGCAAATAGATTGGTTGACTGGAATATTGATGTAAAGACTGAAGAACAGTTCAGAGAAATGGATATTTCCATTGAAACAAAACGTGAGTTAGATGCACTGTTTACGGATGAAAGAGAAGAGGGTGAGATCACAACCATTGCTGAACTTCCAGGAATTGATGAACGTCTTATTGCTTTCCTCGATCAGAATAATATAATCTTGATTGAAGACTATATCAATCTCAGTGAAGATCAGTTATTGAGTATACCTGGGATTACAAAGGAAGATATTGATTCTATCAACTCAATATTAACAAAATACGTTGATATCGTTGAAGAAGAGGTCGATGAAGAATATGTCGAGACATTCGAGTGTCCTGAATGTGGACATGAAATCACTGCTGATATGGATACATGTCCAAATTGCGGCGTTGGACTCAGTTTTGAAGTAGATGAGGTTACAAAGGAATAATAATTGGACGAGAAAATGGTAGTAGAGAATACGAAGAAAAAACCTAAAACAACTTTGATAAAACATAAAAAGATGATTGATAAAGTTGATCAGCAATCAAATAATGTACCAAAAGCTGGAAGCAAGTCAGTTCAACATGAAAAGAAGAAGGTTGTGGTTGTAAAGAGAAAGAAGGTAGTGGTGAAACGGCCCGTTGCTCACAAACCTGCTCAAGGACAGAAGGAACCCTCAGGGTCTTCTTTGGAAGAGATAAAGTCTCAGAAAACTGTCGTAACGCCAAATGCAAACATGCCATCAGGTACATCTAAGCAGCAAGAAAGAGATGATAGATCTGTTCAGAGTGAAACACACATTGAGACTAAAAAAGATAATCGGAATGGATCAACCAGCGGTCAAAGTAGACCGACTACTACTGGAAACAATCAAAAAGATTCTCATCAAAGAAAAACAAATACATCTCAGGATGTAAGTATTAATAACCGTGTTCGTCCTTCTCAGGACCAAAAGACAAGATCGCATTACAACGGTAGCAGACCTCAGGGTGACAGGCAGCCATACAACGGCAGCAGACCTCAGGGTGACAGGCAGCCATACAACGGCAGCAGACCTCAGGGGACTAGACCGCCATACAACGGCAGCAGACCTCAGGGCGATAGACGCCCATACACACAAGGTTCTTCAGGAAACAGGACACAACGTCCTGGTGGAGCATCCCAGGGTGGAGCCGCAAGAAAATCTTTTAGCGGGACATCTCCACAAATAGATGGACAAAAAACTGTTAAAAAAGTATTTATAACAAAGAGTAAGAAGAATTATCAAAAGGGACGAAGAGATGTTCGTAAGGAACGTGATTTCCAGATCAAGAAGAAATCTATTCGACGTACGAATCCCGTACCTAAAAAGATTGATATCATGGAGGTTCTTACAGTATCTGAACTAGCAAGAAAGATGAATCTTAAGGCATCAGAATTGATTAAGAAATTGATGCAGATGGGTATGATGGTTACGATCAACCAGCAGATTGATGCTGATACTGCATCGCTTATTGCATCTGACTATAATTGCGACGTTAATATTGTATCGCTCTATGATGAGACTGTTATTGAGACTGAAAAGGATATTGCTACCGAACTCAAAGCAAGACCCCCTATCGTTACCGTTATGGGACATGTCGATCATGGTAAAACCAAATTGCTTGATGCAATTAGAAAGACCCATGTTGTTGATGGAGAGTTTGGGGGGATCACACAGCACATTGGTGCTTATGCAGTGAACACAAAGCATGGGAATGTCGTATTCCTTGATACTCCCGGTCACTCTGCATTTACATTGATGCGTGCACGTGGAGCCCAGGTCACTGATATTGTTATACTTGTTGTTGCAGCAAATGATGGGGTTATGCCACAGACTGTTGAGGCTATAAACCACGCAAAAGAAGCAGGGGTCCCTATCATTGTTGCAATAAACAAAATAGATCTTCCTGAAGCTAATGTCGATCGTGTGAAACAGCAGCTTTCTGAGTACAATCTTCTTCCTGAAGCATGGGGTGGTAATACTCTGTTCTGTGAAATATCTGCACTCAAGGGTATAGGTATTGATGAATTGGTTGGGAATATACTTCTTCAATCAGAGATGTTAGAGCTCAATGCTAATTATGATTGTAGAGCAGAAGGGCGTATCATTGAATCGAAGGTGGATCACGGTAGAGGTATTGTTTCTACAGTGATAATACAACGTGGGACTCTACATATTGGGGATCCTTTTATCGCCGGGATATATCCGGGGAAAGTTCGTGCTATGTTTGATGATAAGGGAAATAAAGTTACTATTGCAACGCCTGCTATTCCTGTTGAGATATTAGGGTTTACTGGCATCCCAAATGCCGGGGCACCATTCCAGTGTACTGAAAACGAAAGACAAGCACGTCAAGTCGGATCTAAACGTCAAGAACTAGAACGAGTAGGGGATGCAAAGAACGTAAAGAAGATCACACTTGATAACTTCTATGATTCCATTAAGGATGGGGAAGTCCAAGAACTTAAAGTCATCATAAAGGGCGATGTGCACGGGTCTGTTGAGGCACTACAAAATACTTTGGAGAAGCTGTCTACCAATGAGATTAGACTTCAGGTCATACATGCATCTGCAGGTGCTATCATTGAGAATGATGTTAATCTTGCTATTGCCTCAAATGCCATTATTGTAGGATTTAATGTACGACCGACACCAAAAGCACAATTGCTTGCTGATCGAGAGAAGATTGATATCAGAAAATACAATATAATATATGAAGTAGTCGACGATATCAGAGCATCAATGGAAGGTATGCTTTCTCCTGAATTGAAAGACCAAGTTATTGGACAGGCTGAAGTCCGTGATACATTCAAGGTACCAAAGATTGGTATTATCGCAGGATGTTATGTGATCGAAGGAAAGATCAAGAGAAACGCAAAAGTACATGTGATCCGAGAAAGCATACAGATACACACCGGGAAGATCACTTCTTTGAGAAGATTCAAAGATGATGCGAAAGAGGTCAAGACTGGTTTTGAATGTGGTATAGGGATAGAGAATTACCAAGATCTTAAAAAAGGCGATATTCTAGAAGTTATTGAGACCATTGAGATCGCGAAAAAGCTGTAAATAATTATGAATGAAGTATCTATGCGAAGAATGGAATCACATATCATAGAATTGATCAGTACACTGATTATGCAGGGTACTATCAAGGATCCGAGATTGAGTAGATTCATCTCTATTTCGGGTATCAAACTGGCAAAGGATCTCTCCTTTGCCAAAGTGTTTATCTCCACATTCGAAGATGAAGACTCTTTGGATATGTCTGTTATGATCTTGAATAATGCCGCAGGACTTATTCAATCCAGAATTGGAAAGAATCTTAAAACTAGATATACTCCAAAACTCCTTTTTGTCAAAGACGTTTCAATTCGTGATGGTATTGAAATCAATAAAAAGATTAAGGATTTAAAAAACTGAGCATGGTCCCCGCAGGATTGGTTCTTATCAATAAACCTAAAGATATTACCTCTTTTAGTGCATTGTACCCGATAAAGAAAACTATATATAAGAAGGTGGGGCATACTGGGACATTGGACCGTTTTGCAGAAGGGCTGCTTATAGCCTTAATAGGGCCAATGACAAGGATGAACAGTTATTTTACTGATTATGATAAAGTATATGAGGCAATATTCCGTTTTGGGATAGGGACAGCGACACTCGATCCGGAAGGAAAGATCATAGCTGAAGGACCAATACCGACACGTAATGATATCGTTAGGGTGATACCTGAATTCATCGGGAAAATAGAACAAATCCCCCCAAAATTCTCTGCAATACATGTAAATGGAGTACGTGCCTATAAATCAGCACTTGCCGGTAAAGAGCTTGAATTACAATCACGACCGATTGATATATTCTCTTTTGAAGTAATCTGTTATACACCACCAGACTTGACAGTGAGAATACATTGCTCCAAAGGAACCTATATACGCTCTCTTGCTCGTGATCTTGGTAAACGTTTATCAACATGTGCATACGTAACATCTTTGTGTAGAACGAAAATCGGACCATTCGAGTTGATTGATGCTGTAGATCCTAATAATGCGACACTCTATGATCTTATTACCCCATGGGATATATTCAATCGTTTGGGGACTATCTCTTCAGCTGTCATAGAAGATCCACTCTATGTAGAGAAAATAGGACATGGACACCTCTTAGAGCGTACATGGTGTGAATCTTTGCATCTCGTAGAAGATTCTAAGTTATGTGCTATATTTACTCCTGATAAGAGACTCTTAGGAGTTGTGAAATCTGAAGTGAAAGATGGTAAGATATCCTTTGTTAAATACAAGTTTATCATATCAGAGGATCAGGGATGAAGCGAATATCGTTTAATGAATTTATCAATACAAAATCATATAATAACATAGATGTCTATATGACTATTGGAGTATTTGACGGCTTACACACAGGCCATATGGCATTACTTGATAAACTATCGACTAAAGGAGATAAGAAACAGAGGTTTCTCTTCACGTTTACCCCAAACCCAAAACGTATCTTAGGTATTGGAGAATATCAAAAAGATATTATGACACTACGTCAGAAGACTCTATTGATCACTAATAGTCACATTGATAATATGGTTCTCATTGACTTTTCTTCTGAATTTAGTAAACTACGGGGAGAAGAGTTTTTTTCTATGATACAGACATCCTGTGATCTACGTTATATAGTTATTGGTGAGAATTTTTCTTGTGGTTATCAGTCACTTTTCGGAGCTAATAAGATTAAAGATTGGTTTGCCGGTAGTGGTACGGATGTTGAGATCGTACCTTCGGTAATGAAGTCTCATGAACGTATATGCAGTTCTAGGATACGAAGAGCTATTCTCTCTGGAGATATAAAGACAGCTAACAAATTGATTGGAAGGTCTTTATCCATAGATCTAGTCAGCGTTCCTCATGATTTGGGGAAAAGAACTTTTGTTATTAGGATAGATTATATTATGCAGATCCTTCCGCCACCGGGATCATATAATGTAACATATCATCTTAAAAATGGATCGAGCTGTCATGGTGAAATAGTAATACATCATGACATAATTACCTGTGTAAGCGATGATGATATTGATTCGCAACTGATAGAAATAAAGATAAACGAGCAAATAGGAGATGAAGATGGCATTAACTAATGAAAGAAAGCAAGAGATTATTGAAGCATATGGTGAGAATAATAAAGATACTGGTTCAACTTCCGTACAGATCGCACTGTTGACAGAACGTATTCAAGACTTGAATGAGCACTTCAAGATCAACAAAAAAGATCATGCAGGTCGAAGAGGTCTACTGAAGCTGGTTGGTCAACGCCGACGATTGCTTCGATACCTCAAGAATAATGATATCAATGCGTATCGTGAACTTATTGCTAAACTTAATCTACGAAAATAAGTATACATATAGTATACAAACCTAAGGTGTAAAAATAATGTTACAGAAAATTAGTGTAATGATTGGTGATGAAGAACTTATACTAGAAACTGGAAGAATGGCTAAACAAGCTAATGGGGCAGTATTTGCTTCATATTCAGGGAGCTCAGTATTAGCTACCGCTTGTGCCGGTAGTTCTGAGGTGGACGGATTGGATTATGTCCCACTTCAAGTTGAATACAATGAAAAGTTCTATGCCGCAGGAAAAATTCCAGGCGGCTTTCTTAAGAGAGAAGGGCGACCGAAAGACAAAGAGATACTCGTATGTCGTCTGATCGATCGACCTATGAGACCCTTGTTTGACAAGGCATTTCGCAGAGAGATCCAGATAGTACCTACCGTTATCTCTACCGACCAGATCCATACTCCTGATATGATCGCTATGGTTGCTGCATCTGCTGCAGTGACTGTTTCTGATATTCCGTTTGACGGTCCTGTTGGAGCTGTTCGTATTGGATTATGTGATGGAGAATATATAGTAAATCCAACATTCCAACAGATTGCGACTGCTGATGTTGACATTGTTGTATCGGGAACTAAGGATGGAATCACCATGGTTGAGGGTGGTGCACATGAAGTTTCTGAAGAAGTACTCTTGAAGGCTATTGAGACAGCTGAACCAGTGATCAAAGTTCTTTGTGAGGCACAAACAAAGTTAGCAAAGATTGCAGGAAAAAAGAAACTTCCCATCAACTATATCGAGGAAGACAAGAGCTTTGTAGAGCCGATTAGAGAATTCGCTTATGAGAAACTGCAGAAAGCGTGTTTTGTCATTGGGAAAGACCTCCGATACAAGGCGATCAAGGCTGTGTATAAAGAGTCTCTAGAACATTTCACCGATATTGTGAATGATACGAATATCAAGATCGTCGATAAACTGTTTGAAGAGATGGAATATGAGATTGTTCGTACATCAATTCTCGAGAGAGGTATCAGGACTGACGGAAGAGGCGTAGAGGATGTTAGGCCTATCACCTGTGAGATCAACGTACTTCCGCGAACACATGGTAGTGCTTTATTCACACGTGGTGAAACGCAGAGTCTGGCAGTCACTACACTTGGTACCGTATATGATGAGAAGATGCTTGATAATATAGATGGAGAAAAACATTATTCAAACTTCATGCTGCACTATAATTTCCCTCCTTTCTCTGTAGGTGAATGTGGACGTCTTTCTACTGGTAGACGTGAGATCGGACATGGACATCTGGCATTGAGGGCTTTAAAACCTGTTCTCCCGACTAAAGAGGATTTTCCCTATACTATTAGAATCGTATCGGAGATATTGGAATCAAATGGTTCTTCATCCATGGCTTCTGTCTGTGGCGGTTCTTTATCCCTATTATCTGCTGGAGTGAAGATCAAGAAACCTGTTGCAGGTATTGCGATGGGACTTATCACTAAAGAAGATAAATCAGTCATACTTACTGATATCCTTGGAGAAGAGGATCACTTGGGTGATATGGACTTCAAGGTAGCCGGGACTGAAGATGGTATTACAGCTTTCCAAATGGATATAAAGATTGCCGGTGTAAGTTCTAAATTGATGTATCATGCTATGCAGCAGGCAAAACGCGGAAGAATGCACATACTCGGAATCATGAACAAGGTCATGTCGATACCAAATAACGATATTTCCGCTTATGCTCCTAGAATCGAGATATTAAGGATCAATGAAGAAAAAATTGGAGCTGTGATTGGACCTGGCGGAAAGAATATAAAAAGTATAGCAGAGCGAAGCGGTGCGACTGTCAATATCGAAAATGATGGTAAAGTCACTATTTATGGAAAAGACAAAGAATCTGCAATGAAGGCAAAAGAACTTGTTCTCTCAGTAGTTGAAGAACCTGTAGTAGGAAGGATTTATCAAGGAACGGTCAAACGAATAACAGATTTTGGTGCATTTGTGGAAATACTTCCCGGTAAAGAGGGGCTTTGCCATATCTCAAAAATGTCAAAGACACGAATAAACAGTGTGTCTGAAGTGTTGAAAATGAACCAGTCTATACCGGTAAAACTCATTGAAGTCGATAGGATGGGACGATTGAATCTTAGCTATGTTGATGCACTCAAAGCGAATGAGAAATAAATATGATGCACGTTCGTGTTAAATCAACACCAGGGGCTAAACTCCCGACATATGCAACATCTGGTTCTGCTGGTGCAGATATATATGCAAACGTGAATAATAAGAAGGGGCTGTTGTTGGAACCGGGTGAAGTAACCCTTGTTTCAACAGGTCTTTTTCTGGAAATCCCTCATGGTTATGAAGCACAAATCCGTCCTAGATCGGGACTTGCCGCGAAACATGGTATTACGATTCTGAATACCCCAGGTACGATAGATTCTGATTATCGTGGAGAAATAAAAATCATTCTCATTAATCTTGGGAATGAGGATTTCTATATACATTCAGGAGATAGAATTGCTCAAATGGTATTATCCCCGGTTGTTCAGTGTGCTTTTGATGATGTAGATGCAATTAATGATTCAGATCGTGGTTGCGGTGGGTTTGGTTCCACGGGGAAGTGATGGAGTCCAAAGTTGAAAAAGACCCAAAAGAATTATATTCTTCAAAGATATATTCTAAAAGAGTATGTATTCTCTTTTCTTATAGCATTTCTTTTCTTCTTCTTTATTTTCTTTATTAATCAAATCTTATTGGTAGCCAGAAATATTCTTTTAAAGAATGTTTCAGCCTTCGATATGTTACGTATTCTTACCTATTCAATCCCTATTATTCTGTTATACTCTTTTCCTTTTGCATCCATGACTGGTGCTACTATATCGCTGGGTGGTCTCTCCTCAAGAAATGAGATCCAAGCAATGAGAACTAGCGGTGTTTCATATAAACAGATCCTTATACCCATAATTATATTCAGTCTTATATTAACTGGCATATCTTTCACCTTGAATGATATATTTCTTCCTTTAGGCACTATTCGATATAAGTCGCTCTATCGTGAATTGCTCTATGAAAACCCGGGTTTAGAATTAGAGTCGTTCTCAGTCTCACGGTTCAATAACCTCATATTTGTAAATGGAAAAGTAGATGAAAACACAATAGAGGATTTGATCATCATCGATACGAATGGACAAGAACCTACCATTATATCATCCGAACATGCTGAATTGAGTTCGGATGACGAAAAAATGCTTATTTCATTGAAGCTTAGGGATGTCCAAAGTATCTCTCCAAAAGGATCTTCTCGAAAGGATTTTGATTATTTCACATCCGATGCCATGGACTACTATATGCAACTCAAGGAAATAAGTTTTAACTTGCTTGGTGTTGCGCCAAATGAGAAAAGTCTTAGGGACCTCTATGGTGATATCGTGGACAAACGTAAAGAAATCACGAATAAGAAGAAGGCTCTTGCTGAAACCATTGAAAATGCTTCCTACCGGATTGCATCAGATTACTATCTTGATGCATATGGTTATGCTGACCGTGATTATATGAAAGATATGGAAACCCTCATTGAAAAAAGGGAAGTAACACTCTTTAGCAGGACGCTTCAGTACTATTCAATTGAATTCTACAAGAAGACGGCTCTGCCATTTGCCTGTTTCTTCCTGGTTTTCTTTGCTTTCCCCTTTAGTCTTATTCCTATGAAGAATGGGAGACTTGTGGGGTTCTCTATAGGAATCATTACTTCAGTCATTTATTGGTTTCTCTTATTTGCCGGGCAGACTATGGGTACCAGAACAACAATACATCCTTTTCTTATCATGTGGGCTCCGAATATCATACTATTCACATTTGGCATATTCTTTCTTTTCAGAAGGATGCGAACATGAAAATACTACAAAGCTATCTACTCACTAATATAATTAGAGTGACTATCAATTCCATCGCATTCTGCACCATACTTATTCTGATGCTTGATCTATTTACCAATATCAACAAGTATATCAGCAATGATATATCAATTATGCAAATTATCTATTTCAGTGTATTATACATACCAAAAGCAATAAGTTATTCTATCTCACCGGCTGTACTCTTCTCCGTGACCTATAGTATATCCAGTATGCATGCAAAGAATGAATTGATAAGCATCCTCAATTCAGGAATATCATATTATGTTTTGATACGAAATATACTTATATTAGGATTACTCATAAGTGTCTTGGTATTTGCTTTCCAAGAGTATGTTGTTATAGATACTTTTGCCAAGAAACAGACAGTAACAAATGAAGCTATAGGATATTCCACATCATATAACAACAACAACGTGGTACTCATCTCAAAGGATTCACATCAAATATATTATGCCCGTTACTATAATGACAGACGAAAAGAACTATCAAATTTAATAGTTCTCACACGAGATAGTTCAGGGACCCTGACAAGCAGACAGGATATCGGCAGGGCGGTATATAACGAAGAGGCGCAAGGTTGGGATCTGTTCAACGTAACAACTTATATCTTCGATACTATGGGCAGAACACAGACAAGTTCTGACAAACAGATATCCTGGACTGATGCATCTTTCATGCCTAAAGACTTTCGGGATATTACCTATGATATTCAAGAGATGCATCTATCTGAGGCAAGTTCTTACATAAAACGTATAAGGACCCTTGATTATAATAAATATTTATCATTACTTACCGACTATTATGAACGATTCTCATTCAGTCTGACTCCTTTAATCGTGATGATCATCTCCTGTTCCGTTGGCAGCAGGTTCAAGAAGAATATACTTTTAAATAGTCTGTTGTTATGCATCATTA
>CAYYPJ010000011.1:19914-22699 GCA_964473495.1 uncultured Spirochaetales bacterium | reverse complement strand
CACCTATGGCATGGTCATAGGATACACACTTTATGATATATCAAGTCTTTTTGGAGCATATGATCTCGTTCGCGGTTATGCTGTCGATGCAGATGGAGATCTCTACTCCCCATATGCAACAGAAGCAGCCATTCCCGTCTATGAATTTCTTGCAAGGCTCTATCGCGAAGGTATTCTAGAACCCAACTTCATAACAAACAAATCATCAAACTTTCGTGATCTGTTCATGACAGACAAAGCAGGTATGACCTTTTACTGGGCTGCATGGGTCGGGCTGTTCAATCAAACAGTCAAATCGAATAATCCCAATTCTACGTTCAAGGCTAGAGGTCTCGTTCCGCCAAAGGGACCTGATGGATCTATCATCTGCCGAGCCGGAGGTGATGGGTTGATGGCTATCCCTAGATTATCAAAGAACAAAGATAACGCATTCAAAGTTATTGAATTCTGGCACACCCATGAGGGAAACATCCTATCAACACTTGGTATTAAAGGACATGACTATCTACAGAAAGGATCTTCGTATGAACTGACCAAAATCGGTAAAGCACATGCTATGGATCATGGTGCCCCCCAGCCGAAGTCACTTGCATGGGAGAATCCCTTTGGAGAACTTGAGGGATTCAACGAAGCTGCAGATATCATTCGCTTATACGGAAAACCACAAATGGTAACTCCGTATGATAAACAATGGGAAGATATCAGCCGTGCAGAAGCTGCAAAGATCATTCTTGGTAATATAACACCTGCAGAAGGTATTGCAAATATGAACAAACGATTCAAAGCTGAAGGAATCTTTTGATTATTTACGTTATGATTACCTGACTTATTGCTGAATGTATTGACCGGGGAGTTACCCCGGTCAACTTTGTATCATTCCTTGGAGAACAAATGAAAAGAAAAAGTGGTTTGGCTGCACAGTTTAATAGGAATCGAATGTTATACTTCATGATTCTTCCTTCAGTACTCTATTTCATCGTTTTCTCGTTCTTCCCCCTGGCTGACGGGATCAAAATGAGTTTTCAGAACTACCGTTTCGTTGGCGAGAGTTCCTACATCGGGGTGGAGAACTATAAAGCCATGTTCACTACTCCAGGATTCTGGCAAGTATTCAAGAATACGATCATATTAGGTTTTAGTAATGTTTTGCTTACGGCAATTATTCCAATGTTCATTGCACTTTCTCTCAATGAAGTCACAAGACTATCGATAAAACGCACCTACCAGTCAATCATCTATATTCCACATCTCCTCTCGTGGGTTGTCGTCGGCGGGATATGGATCTTCATACTTGCACCAGGGGGGCTAGTCAACGCCTTTCGAGGACTCTTTGGTGAACAATCGATCTATTTTCTTGCTATAGAAAAATATGCCCGAGGGCTTTTCATTGGGATCAATCTCTGGAAACAGGCAGGCTATGTCTGCATACTCTTTTTGGCGTCAATAGCAGGAATAAATCCTGAGCTCTATGAGGCTGCTCTCATTGATGGAGCAAATACATTTCAACGTGCATGGGCCATTACCATACCAGAAATGTTGAATACGTTAAAGATAGTCCTACTGTTAAATGTCATGGGATCATTAAGGATCTTCGATCAGGTTTATGTCCTAAGAAATGAGATTATCGCACAGAAAGTAGATGTACTGATGTACTATGTGTATATTCATGGACTTCAGAAGTTTAATATTGGATATGCTTCTGCTGTATCAGTCTTCATTTTTGCTATCACACTCCTAATCACATTACTCGTCAGGAGGACCTCAAAGTATCATGTCTAAAACAACTCTATCAAAACACCATGGGAGACGAATCTTCTTATTCTGTAATATCCTGTTCCTTACCCTGATAACACTCACGATGGTCGTCCCATTTATTAATGTGCTTGCGATCTCCTTCACCACAGATCTTGAGTCATATGACAATACGATAAAGTTCTTTCCACACGATTTTAGCATCATAGGATATATCACACTGTTTAAACGGGTAGCGATTGCTACTCCTCTATGGAATAATACCATTGTGACGGTGATTGGGACAATCTTTCATATACTTCTCTGTGCTATGGCGGGATTTGTACTCACACGAAACACCTTCCCCGGGAAAACAATAATCGTGTTACTGATAACATTACCAATGATGATACCCTTTCAAATGATCATTATCCCAGTATACGTTACCATGAAAAGAATTGGATTGATGGATACCCTGACCTCACTTATTCTTATAGATATCGTATCAACATTCAGCATATTATTGATGAAGAATTACTTTGAGAGTATACCGCGCTCTTTAGAAGAAGCAGCTATCATGGATGGTGCAAACGAATGGACTGTCTTCCAGAAAGTATATCTCCCTCTAGCAAAACCCGGTATAGCGACAATCGGTATATTCCAATTTGTCAGTAGATGGAATCAATTTCTTCCGGCTGTACTCTTTATCAACTCGCCAGACAAATACACCCTTCAAATAGCACTGAAAAGTCTAGTAGTAGATTCAGAACTTACCAGTTCAACGCAATCTATAGCCAATAATACACGTATGGCAGGTATCATCGTCGCCATCATCCCTCTGCTTGTTGTCTACATCTTTGCCCAGAAATATTTCACTAAAGGTATTATGGTTGGAGCAGTAAAGGAATAACACTATGAAGAAATACGAACAAGTAGAGAATTATATTAAAGACAAGATTCAAACGGGCAACTTTCATATCGGCAGCAAGATCCCTTCAGAAGACGAATTGATTGAAAAACTCCATATGAGCAGGAACCCGGTTCGAAGAGCATT